>DATKED010000070.1:0-8511 GCA_035512375.1 Anaerolineales bacterium | reverse complement strand
GCAATGACATTCAATGAACCGAGAATGGAAGACCAGCCGGCTGTGAAAACGCCAAGGAAGAACATTTGCATTCCTACCGGTGCCCGAGCCGAAAGAGGCGGATAGCCCGTCCAGCCGGTGTCAAACCCGCCAAGCACAAGGCTCATGAGCAACAGCACAGAGGCAGGGACGGATATCCAATAGGCAAACGCGTTCAAGCGTGGGAACGCCATATCGTGAGCGCCAACCAGAAAAGGCACGGCATAGTTCATGAGGCCCGAAATTCCTAACAGGATGGAGATGATCATGATGATCCCGTGCAGCGACATGATCGTGTTATAGAATTGCGGTCCGGTTTGATTGAACAGTTTGAACGTGGTCGTCAGGAACTGCAATTGAGAGGCTGCCAGTTCTGTACGGAAGATCAGGGCAAAGGTACCTCCCACTGCGATCAACACCAGTGCCGTGACCGTATATTGGATACCGATGACTTTGTGATCCAGCGAGACATCAAAATATTTTCCACCACCGGGTGGGTCTTCATGATGCTCAGGAGTGTCAATGCCCCGCGCCCATTGCATCCAGTCACCTACGACTCCCACGCCAAAAATGAAAGCCACGACACCTACCAGCGCCCCGAATACCCAGGCCGGTTCGCTAAAAAGGTAGGTACCAAACACGTTGTCGCTTCCCATGAGCGCACGGATGCCAGAAATTAGCAAGGCACCCAGCAACGTCCCCATCACCTGCCATGCCAATCCGCGTGTAATGCCGCGATAACCATATAGACCGAAAAAGAACGCTGTTACGGCAAGGAGCAACGCGAAGGCAGCGGCAACTGAGCCTGAGTAGTTCACAGAGCCAGTAATCAGCAGTTCAAGACCCAGCCCAATTCCATAGCCGATCGCCCCCGCGATCACCAAAAGCAGCAACCCTTTTCCAACAGGATTTGTTCTTCTCATAATCATCCTCCGCAATTATCTCAGCGTCCTGATATACGCGATGATATCTGCGATCTGTTCATCCGTAAAATCATAGGCAGGCATAAGCTGATTCTCAAAACCAGCGACGATCTTCGCCTGGGGCGCGCTGATGGATTCGTGAATGTAGGCTTCATCAGCAACCACAACCGTGCCGTCAGTGATTTCCTCCTGCCTGCCGAAAAGACCGAACCAGGTGGGACCAATCCCCGCTGCGCCATTGAGTGAATGACAAGCTGTACAGCCATTTGCCGCAACCAGTGCCTGACCACGCCCCTCAGGGGTTTGAGAAGCCTCCTCTGCGAGCGCCAATTGTTCTGTCATCCAAGCATCAAACTCCTCCTGCGAGGAAACAACCACAGGCTTTTCCATGCTATAGTGCGCAGTGCCGCACAACTCCGCGCAGCGGACTTTGTAATTTCCTTCGAGCGTTGGTGTGATGCGTAACTCGGTAATGCGGCCCGGCACCAGGTCCTGTTTGACGCGGAATTCGGGCACCCAGAACGAATGGATCACATCGTTCGATGTCATTCGCAAAAGGATCTGCTTTCCCACGGGGACGTGCAGTTCATCAGAAACAACGGCCAAACCGTTGACAGGCTCATATTCAAAGGTCCATGACCACTGAAGTCCGGTGACTTTCACCACCATCGCTTCTGGGTCAGCCCTCTGGATCGCCGCGAGATTGATGGCACCCAGATACGCATACGCTACCACAATGAACAACGGGATGATCGTCCAGGTGATCTCCAGCGTCGTATTTCCCTCCATATGCTCGGCATCTGTCGTATCGCCCTTCCGGCGTCGGAATACAATCAGGCTGTACACCAGCGGCACCACGATAAGCGCAAAAAGAAAGGACATGGCAATCACTTCAAGATTCCACATCCAGTCAATATCCGCAGCCTGAGTGCTCGCCTCCACAGGCATCAATCCAGCAGAATCCAGGCCGATGTAGATGAGAACGGCCACTACAATAACCAAAATCCCCACAATGACAAAATGTCGTCGCATACGCTCTCTCTCCTCAAAAAAACGTAAAACGTAAGGGGTCCACCCCAGTCCAAAACCGCCTTAATATACCAAACTTTCTGGTATTTGTCACGAATTTCACAAGGATGAAAATCCGATTCAGGCGCGACCGGACAATGTGTATCTTTTAATGAGCCACATCCAGCGCTGAGAGCACCTCTGTGCTATGTTCCGCCGCACGTACATGCTCGAAGACCTTTACGATCTTTCCATCTTTATCAATGAGGAATGTTGTGCGAAGCACTCCTTCGTATTCCCTGCCCATGAACTTTTTTGGTCCCCACACACCATACAGGTCACAAACCTTATGTTCCTCATCTGCCAGCAGTGGAAAAGGCAGCTGGAACTTTTTCTTGAACTTCCCATGGGACTTGACCGTATCCGGGCTGACGCCCAGGATCACGATATCTGCCCTCTCATAAGCCGAATAGTCATCGCGGAAGTTGCAGGCTTCCTTGGTACAGCCCGGGGTATCATCTGCCGGGTAAAAGTACAGGACGACATTTCTTCCGCGGAAGTCAGACAGTTTACGCGGGGCATTCGTATCATCGAGCAATTCAAAATCAGGTGCAGGAGTCCCAGCGGGGAGCGGCATGAGTTGGTCTCCTTAATTATCAGGCATATTATAACTTCAAACAAATGGCAACGCATCTTTACAGATACGTTGCTAACGACAGATTAATTTTACTTCAATGTGCGAATGAAGGAGACGGTCTGCCAGATCTGTTCATCTGTGAGAATTCCCTTCCACGCCACCATGGACGTGCCGGGCTTGCCATCATGAATACGCCAGAATAAATAATCTTCGCCTGCCCGGGTCTGTAATTCCGCCAGATTTCCTGGTTTCGGTTCCAGTGATTGTCCCGCGGGCCCATCGCCGTTTCCCTGAGGTCCATGGCACATCTCGCAGTTGATCCTGAACACCTCCGCGCCCGCGTCTGCCGCATCCTCGCCGAGTGGATTCGTCAACCCCGCATACTCTGCGGAGACCGGCGCCAGCGTGGCATTTTGATTCTGAGTGGATGAAGAACTTCCATTCCCGCCGCAGGCCGTCAGAAACAGGACGCTCGCCCAAATCACAAAAATGATTTTCCTCATGATCCTTACACCTTTTTCTGATTGGTTTTACATACAATAATAACCGCCACAGATTGCCGCTCGCTCATGATTTACGAAACTTTTTAGTGATTTCGCGTTCCGTAACCCATATCCAATCTGCCTGCGGCACTTCGTAAGTGGCGGTTATAAATTTTTCACAGACACAGTTTACTTCAAAAACTTTACTTTCTTCAAGGCATCCTCCAGCGCGTCGATGGTGGCAGGCTTGATGATCATCACGTTCGCGCCAAGCTTCATGACTTTCCTGCGCGTCTCCGGCTGGTCATCGGATGTGATCACAAAGACCGGCACGGGGATCAGTCGCGGTTCACGACGCAGGTATGCCAGGATCTCGATCCCGTCCACGCCAGGCATGTTGATGTCGAGGCAGATGAACTTCGGCGCAAGACCGCCTGCCAATATTGACATCGCGGCACCCGACCCATACGCCACCCGAGCCTTGAACCCCAAAACGTTTAGCATCTGACCTAGAGCATCTGCAGTTGTGCGGTTGTCATCGATGATCAGCGCTTCGGCCATCTAGTCCTCCAAAATGATTGTACCCATCACCGACACATCATATCCTGGCAGTTGAGAGACGGCCTCTCGAAACCGGCGCTCACTCAATAGTCCGAAAAGAGGCGAAAGCAGGTCACTCTCCGCAAATGGTTTGGGAACGACCAGGTCATATCGCTCTTGAAATAATGGAGTAAATTCTAGATCCAATGCCTGCGCCGCGGCGGCAATTCCCAACCCACAATCCGCCCGACCAGACGCGATGGCGGCTGCAACTCCCAGATGAGTATACTCTTCTTGAGAGTAGCCGACAATATCGTCGGACGCGATGGTCATCAGTTTCAAATGATAATCGAGCAAGACCCGCGTTCCGGCACCGCGCTGTCGGTTCACAAACTGGACCTGAGATTTGGTAATATCTGCCAGGCTTCTGATGCCCTTCGGGTTTCCGCGCTTCACCATCAGACCTTGATCCCGCCCGACAAGTGCAATCACTCTGACAGGAATGTCCGGCAGGTATTGCCGAATATACGAAATGTTATATTCGCCTGTTTCAGGGTTGAGGAGATGTGAGCCTGCAAGATGTGCTTCCCCACGGCGGAGGGCAATCAGCCCACCCTGCGAACCAACGTTTGCAGAAGCAAGCCGGCGATCATGTTCAGCAAGAAATTGAGAGACCAGATCGAGTGTAAGATCATGCGAGCCAATGCAAAAAATGGTCCTTTCGATTTCAGTTTTGCTTCGATAGAGATGAACTTTGACTTGCTCTCCCGCTTCCAATCCTTGTGCGCCGCGCGGGATGAGCGCAAGCCCGTCTGCCTGCACAAGTGATGTGATCACCCCCGCCCCGCGGGATAACGGCGCGGCGAGAAGTCTTTCACCCACCTTTCCCACTGCCACCCTGACGTAATCATCATCGCCTGGAGCTGAAACGATCTTACGAGTCAAGGTTGCCATCTCGGTTTGCAATTCAATGGGTCTTCGTCCAAGCCATTGCGCGATCAGAGGCTCGACAAAAATATCGACGGTCAGCGCGGCAGAGACGGGATAGCCGGGAACACCAAGAATCGGAACCATATCATTGCGAGGCGTGCTCTTCCTCGAAGCAATCTCCCCATCAGATTGACGATTGATGAGACCAAGAATCACGGGGTGACCGGGTCTCACTGCAACGCCATGCACAAGCAATTGCCCCAATTTCTCAACAACCTTCGCAGAGAAATCTTCCGCACCAGCCGACGAGCCTGCATTCAATAAAATGAGATCATGGTCTTGCGCAGCCTCCTGGACTCGTTCACAAATTAAATCGAAGTCATCTTTTATAATCGGATACCGCGTCGGCTCGCCGCCCATGGATCTGATCTGCGCGGCAATGACCAGTGAGTTATATTCAAGAATAGCGCCTGCTTTGAGCTGGCTCCCAACCGGGACAAGTTCAGTCCCGGTTGGGAGGATCGCAACCTTTGGTTTGCGCGCAACTTTAATTTCCTGGTGTCCCGCCGCGGCAATCGCTCCCAAATCTGCAGGACGCAAAACGTGGCCAGAGGGCAGAACCAATTGCGTTGCAACAATATCCTCGCCCAGCGGGCGCACATGACTCCACGGGGCAACGGATGAACGGATCCGAATCGATGTGGGATGGCGAATCTCTTTTGTAATTGCCCCCGCTTCATCCAGCGATTCCACATTCTCGATCATGATGACCGCGTTCGCCCAATCGGGCAAGGGATCGCCCGTATCCACGTATTCCGCCTCAGGTCCAATTTGAAGCGTAATTGGTTTGGAAGGTACCGCACCGTTGGTAGACACCGCGCGGACAGCAAATCCATCCATTGCGGAGGCGTGATAATGTGGCGAAGAAACCTTTGCCCAGATCGGTTCCGCCGTGACACGTCCGAGCGCGTTCTCGTCGAGGAGAATAGTCTCCGTGCCAAGCACGCGCCACAATTCCGCATCTTCAAGAGCCCGCTTCAGCCGTGCCTGTGCGTCAGGGAGAGGAATATCATGAAGGTAAACAGACATCTTATGACTACTTACAAATCACCCAAGAACTTCCACATCATGCGGTCCCGATTCTCTCAACCCTGCGCCCGTCATCCGCACGAAGATCGCTTTCTCTTGAAGTTCTTCAATGGAATGCGCGCCACTGTAACTCATCCCGGACTGCAAGCCGCCAACCAGTTGCGTGAGGATTTCTCGTGCTCGTCCACGATATGGCACCGCCGCCTCCACGCCCTCTGCAACGTAATCCTCGATCTCTTCCTGCGTCAAGTCATTCCCTTCGCGCTTGTTCCGTTCGATATTCGCTTCCAGGGAAGCCATGCCCCGCGAGGCTTTATAGCGATGCCCTCTGCGGGTCATGATCATACCCGGGCTTTCATCGGTGCCCGCCAGCATGCTGCCGATCATCACGGTCTGTGCACCTGCTGCCAGCGCCTTCGCCACATCCCCCGGGTGACGGATCCCGCCATCTGCAATGATCGGAATTCCATATTCACGTGCGGCTTCTGAACATTCGATCACGGCCGTCAATTGCGGAACCCCAGAGCCTGCCACCTGCCTTGTAATACAAATAGATCCAGGGCCAACGCCAACTTTGACCGCATCTGCGCCGGCGTCGATCAATCGCTTTGTTCCATCCGCCGTGGCAATGTTTCCGCCGATGATCTGTGCTTCTGGAAAACGCTTGCGAATATTTTTGATCATTGCCGTTTCAAGATGCGAATCGCCATGGGCAATGTCCACCACAATACAATCCGCGCCAGCTTCGAGAACCGCCTCCACACGACGCATTTCCATGTCGCGCACGCCCACGGCCGCACCCACGGACAAACGTCCCCTTGAATCTTTTGTCGTTTTGGGGAATTGCGTGATTTTCATAATATCCTTCAAGGTGACGAGTCCCACCACCCTGCCATCGCTGTCAACCAACGGCAGCTTCTCCACACGATATTCATGTAACAATCGTTCCGCCTCTTTCAAAGGGGTATCCGGTGGGGCACTGTGTACATCCCGGGACATGATGGCAGTCACCGGTTTGTTTTCCTCATTTTCGAACAACAAGTCCCGCGTCGAAACAATGCCGATCAATCTTTCATCTTTATCCAAAATCAAGATGCCGCCGGTCCCCGTTTCGTCAACGACACGCTGTACATCACCCACTGTGTGCGATTCCGTCATAGTAATTGGCTGATCCACAATAAACGATTCAGCTTTCTTTACGCGCCCGATCTGACGCGCCTGCGCAGCGATCGTCATAAAGCGATGGATGATCCCGATCCCACCTTCGCGCGCCATGGCAATAGCCATCTCACTCTCAGTGACCACATCCATGTTCGCGGAAACAATCGGCATTTGCAACGCGATCTTCTTCGTTAGCCAACTTTTTGTAGAAAGGATGCGCCGCGAGTCCACATCAGAATATTGTGGCACGAGCAAAACGTCATCGTACGTCAGAGCCGTTTCAGGTAGAATTTTCATGTTTGCTCCTCTTGGATTTAACCGCCCGAATTATAATGCGTGATGATGGCTCTTCACGTGCTTTCGCCTTTGGATGGACGCTACGAAAACGAGACTTCTCCCCTTCGAGATTTCTTTTCCGAATTTGCCTATCTTCGGTCGCGCACACGCCTCGAGCTGGACTTTTTGGCTGCGCTTTCCAAAACAGGCATTTTCCCGAGTGATGCGTTGTCAGGCTTCAGGGCTGACCTACAGGTCTTCACGGACGATGATGCGCGCCAGATCCAGGATTATGAAAAGACCACGCGGCACGATGTCAAGGCAATTGAATATTTCCTGCGAGATAGACTCCCTGATGAATTCCATACATGGATTCACTTTGGCTTGACATCGGAAGATATCAACAACATCGCGCAAGCCATGGCATTAAGAGATTCGCGCGATAAAATATTACTTCCTGCGCTCGACGATCTACTTTTGTCATTACGCAACTTCGCAAAAAAATATCGCGCTCTCCCCTTGCTCGCGCGGACTCACGGTCAGCCTGCCGTGCCGACAACATTGGGGAAAGAGATCGCTGTGTATATCGCGCGTCTTCATAAATGCCGCGCGGAGATCGTCAGTCATACGTTCGAAGCAAAATTGACTGGTGCCGCTGGCAACTTCAACGCGTTGCAATCCGCCGCGCCAAATATTGACTGGATTTCCTTTAGCAAGGATTTTGTACAAAGCCTGGGGCTGGAAACTAATCTCGTCACCACACAAATCCTGCCATACGACAATTGGATTCGGTATTTTGATTCCATCAAATTAGTCAACACCATCCTTATTGACTACGCGCAGGATATTTGGAGATACATCAGCGATGGGATTCTTAAACAGAAGGTTATAGAAGGTGAAGTGGGCTCTTCAACCATGCCGCAGAAAGTGAATCCCATTGACTTTGAGAACGCGGAAGGTAATCTGGGAATCGCAAATGCACTCCTCACCTACTACGGGCAGAAACTGCCAATTTCAAGATTACAAAGAGATTTGTCTGATTCAACGGTAAGAAGGACATTTGGAGTCGCGTTGGGTCATACGCTTCTGGCTTGGAAAAACATCACGCGCGGCATGTCGCGCGTGGATGCAGATGAAGAGAGAATCAAGCTAGAATTGAACGACCATTGGGAAGTCGTCAGCGAAGGCGCGCAAATAATTCTCCGCGCCGCTGGGCGAAGCGACGCATATGAGTCTTTAAAATCCCAGACGCGGGGACGTGTGTTGAACGAGCGCAGCTATCGGCTTTGGGTGGAATCGCTGCCTCTCGATGAGGAGACGCGCGTCCACTTGTTGGATTTATCGCCTGAGGCGTATATTGGGTTGGCAGTCGCATTAACAGATGAAGTGCTCCGAACTTCGACACTCCAAAATCGAAGTTCAGGGTAACGAATTTCGGAGGTTTTAT
>DATKED010000069.1:0-7941 GCA_035512375.1 Anaerolineales bacterium | reverse complement strand
CAAAAGAAACCTGGACAGCGCGTGGAGCATCTGCAATTGTATCGTCGCCAAAACTGTTATGGTTATAGAGACTCTTCCCTGTTACCTCGTCGCTGGGATAATTGTTGTATGCCTGATAGGTAGTCACAGGTTGCTGGTAGATAAAATCCGCGACGCGTTTGTCATCCCGCACAACGAAGACAATGTAGTTCTGGTATTTCTCTGCGTTTGTTAGGATCGCCAGGTAAATACCACTTGTCCACGTATCAGGGACATGGAACGTGTAACTGGGACCCCACTCACAGCTGATCATTCCAGTTGTCGCGTCAGTCGGGCATTCGGGCTGTTGCAGTCCGTCGAGAGGGCCGATCTGCTGGACCAGACGCCCCCATGGCCCTGGTACCACCCCATCCGAAAAATATCAATGACATAAGTTTGGACGGGATTGACCGAAATAAAGAAGGTGATTGGACGGCCCTTGTTGATGCTCGTATGAGAAGCGTATCCTTTGATCTGCTTTTCTATATCGTCTCCCGCCTTAAAACCAGATTGCGGCAATTTCCAACCGTTTGAGCCAGGTAGTCTGTTTTCGATCACAATGGGATTATCCTCGTCACCAGCAGCAAGGACAATGCCTGTACCGAACGATGGCATGGATGAAAACATAAGAACTAGGAGGAGTAACAATCTCCATCCATTTACTTGTGAGTATTTCATTGAAAATCATTCCTGAGAACCGACAGAATTAGAGCATGAATCCTATAGGCACTTAACGAGCCTCTCATTAAAGCGACCTGCCTATGTGCCCTATCGTGGGGTAGGCGTGAGACGTGGTTTCAGATCTATCGGATCTGTCAGGGCGCTCAACAGCATTTGCAATCAAAGCGAGTCCCACCCACCAGAGACCCAGCCCAAATACAACCCTCATATTATGAAACATATTGACGGTCATATACGCAAAGATAAATAGCCAGGACAGGATCAGCGACCTCCTGCCCCAAAATCCGTCCGCAGGCAGGCTGGGCATCTTTTTCAGTGACCGCACCAGCCACCAGAAAAAGGGGAACAAAAAAAGCAAGGTGCCAACGAAGCCCTGTTCTGCCAGCAGCGTCAGATAGAAGTTATGGGAAGAAAGATTCTTTACAGGCGCCAGCACACCTTCTACCGCGCTATAAAATTGCCAATCATAGCGGTTGAAATTCTCGTAGCCCCAGCCAAAAAACGGCTTTTCCGCCAACATTCGCAGGCTGGCTTGAAAAACGGGCAGCCGGATTAAAGCGGATTCTTCAGATCTCTCCGAATAGAGACGTTCGCTCGCCCATTCAATCTGACCCGCAAGAGGCCCTGCAGCCAAACCATAGACGAGGGGAACCACGATCAGTCCAACTCGAATGAGCCGTTTTCGATCAATCAAGAGCAAACCCAGAATCACCAGTGTTCCCGCCGCCCAGGCACCTCTGGAAAACGACATAAACACACCAAAACTGGCCAGGATAAATGAGAATAGGTATAGATTGCGAACCAACCCTACTCTTTGGCTTAAGGCGGATTGCAGGAGGAAAAGACCAGAAAAGATCATCGTCGCAGCATAAGCCCCATACGAACTTACTGTTCCCGTCGTTCTCAATTCCTCTTGAACCCAGGCAGATGGCAATATCTGCGGGGTGTACCAGGCAAGCAAGCCAATGACAATTTGAAAAACAAGCAGAAAGAAAACCACAGGTGCCAGGCGTCTATGATCATCCTTATTTGGAGCCCAGAGTCGGATGATCAGATACAGGCACATCGGGCTGATCACACGATCGTAGAAGTGATAGAACGTACTCCGAGGGCTGTCATTGAGCAGAATGATCGATGACAGACTAACCAGCAGATACATTACCATCGCTAATTCGGGCCATCCCATTTTAGGAAATCTGCGTATATTGATCTGCAATCTGGATGCGATCAACATGACGATCAGTGTAACCGGAGGTAATGCGCGATGAGCCAGCCAATATATTCGGCGTCCGCCAGGGTCTGGTGTGATGGTAAACAGTGGGACGAGGAACAGCCAGATCAGCAAAGCCAGCCACGGATATTTATGCAGCAGAATGAACGAAGGCAGCACAAACAATAGCCCAAGGGCAGTGATCCACTCACCCCTCACAACCAGGTACCCCATTACTACAGCCAGGCCTGCTCCGCCTAAGAGGACTGCATATAGGGTCACATTCGATTTGATTGTGCTAATGTTAGGTCTGGAGAATATAGTTATTGAGGACATGTTCTCTCTCTTATTTCATCATGATTATATTAAGGACGTAAATTCATCTACGAAGTTTGCACTGCATTCTTATGCGGGACCAGTCGTCGGGCCGGTAAGGTGCGTCCCTTAATTCCCCAGAATGTTTCCTTGGCTGCCCAAAAAGACATCCGTGCAAAACTGAATATCCAATCCATAAAAATGTAACTTAACCGCTCACGGGCAGAAAGGCGGATGTCATCGAGTGCATATCCAAACTCCCGCATTCCATCCCTGCAAAAATCCTGCATGTATTTGATCTCCTGCGGAGAAAGCACCTGCCGGTAACGTGCAATTGAGTCGGTGGAGATCTTGCCCACCTCACGCTTGCCGTAAGAACTGTTGCTCCCTTTATTACGATGAGTGGGAGCCCCCATCATGGTAAGCATTTCAGGGGCGTACTCCTCACCGAGAAATTCGCAAATTTTGCGAAGCATCTGCTCAGGTTGTGCCACCAGGTCTTCATAACGAACCACCATGTATTGGCCAGGGTACTGTCGCTGTCCGCGTCTGGCTAACTTGACCGATTCAAGCCACATCGCCGTTCCTGCTCCGACCCTGCCTTTCATGTCCGTCCACCGAGTTTTGGCAGACGCGTAGCGGTCGCGCGGATCTCGCATCATGTGAATGACCTTTGCGTTGGGAAAGACTGCAAAGATATCATCCATGTAACGTTCGGTATTTAATGATTTATCACCCCAACGCGACTTGCCCTGCTTCTCTGCAAAATGACCTTCGATCAGCGAAAACAAATGGGCGTAGGTTTTCTCTCCCTGATTGAATTCGCGACGGACCCTATCCGTATCAATTTGGATCGCGCGCAAACGTTTATATTGCGACATTATAGAAAGACATCGCTCGAGGTTGTCGGCTCTGTTCAAATCGCCATACTGATTATTGAAATAGGTCCATAAGTTCGTACGCCGGGTCATGGCAATATTGGGATGAGAGGCAAGCAAAGCGTACATCAGGCTTGTGCCGCTGCGTTCGATCCCTGCGAGATAAATTGGTCCGCGATTCATTTACCAACTCCTAGTTTGCATGATTGGGTCTGATGCGTTGCATTACCACACGCATCAGGCTAAAGGGCCAGTCTATGCCATAATATAATAAGGCTTCGGAAGGGGAAAATCGAACTTCCGCCTGTGTATATCCCCTCTCGGTCATTTCCTTCTGTGCTAACGCCTGCATGAAAGCGACTTCTCTTGGTGAGACGGTGTGTGATCCATCCAGACGAAATTCAACGACCCCTATCTCCAACTCTGATGAACCGCCCGTTCCATTCCCCTCCCCAAAGCCGATTGCCCCTTCCAGGGTCAACATGGCTGGGGCATAGTCCTCACCAAGGAAGGCACAAACCTTGCGTAGAGTGTCCTCGGGTTGAGAAACAAGGCTCTCGTAGGCAAGCACCATGTAATTTTCAGGATAACGTTGCTGGTGACGTCCCGCTACACGCGCCGACTGGAGCCAGTCCGTTGTGTTGATGCCAACCCGACCCAGCCTGACCGCCGGAGGCGTGGTGCGAAGCATTTCATCGTAACGGTTGCGCGGGTCGCGCAACATATGGATGATCCTGGCTGAGGGATACGCTGTGAAAATTTCGTCTGCGTATTGCTCTATGCCAGCTTCCTGCTCACCCCAGCGTGACCTCCCCAGGCGTTCCGCATAGTGCTCGTGCAAGAGAGCGAACAAACGACCGTACGTCAGCTCACCCTGCCAGAACTCGCGGCGGATGCGTTCAGGATCAGGCTGCAGCGTGCGGACATCCTTGCGACTCAACAACGCCTTCAGACAGCGCTCGAAGTTCTCACGTTCGCTGAGATCGCCATAGCGGTTATAGGCCCGGGTCCACATATACGACCGCCGCGTCATCGCAATATTCGGGTGCGAGGAAAGCGCCAGGCGCAAATGCGTTTTGCCGGAATTATCCAACCCGCCGATAAAGATCGGAGATTTCATTTTTTCGCTAAGTTGATCAGGCTTTGGCATTTTTGATGATCATTTTCGAGGCGGGTTTGCGTCCAAACGTTTGCGGATAGTTCTGCTGGAAATATTCGATACCCAGCCAGGTGATCATACGGATCAGGTTAGACGGCCAGTGCCAGAGAGCATACGCCAACCTTTCCACCAGCGAAAAGCGGATCGGTTCAAGCTCATAGCCAAATTCGCGCAGGCTGGCGCGGGTAATGCTCTGCATGAAAGCGAGCTCATGCTTCGGCAGCCCCTTGCGATACATACCAATGTGCTGATCTGAAAGCGGGGAACCAGACTGGTTGTCCTTCAAATTGCTCATCATTTTGGCACGATGATCAGGTGCGCCGGATAGCTCGAGCATCTCAGGAACATATTCTTCGCCGATAAATTGACAGATGGCCTTCAGCGTCGCTTCAGGTGCGCGTACCATGTCTTCGAAACGCACGACCATGTAGTGATTCGGGTATTTTCTCCGGTTGCGGCGAGCCAGCGAAGTGGTATAGAGCCAGCGCGCCACCGCGCCGCCGGCGCGTCCCTTGCCGTTCGGCCACATCTTCAGAGACTCCACATAGCGGTCGCGCGGGTCACGGATCATGTGTAGCATGCGCCCATCGGTAAATGTCTCGAAGACCCGGTCGATGTAGCGTTCGATCAGACCGGTCTGTTCCCCCCAGCGTGGCTTGCCTTCGCGGCTGGCATGCTGCTCCAGAAAAAGACCAAACAGGCGCGCATAACTGGCGGGTCCCTGCCGAAATGTCTTTCGGATCTCTTCTGCGTCTGGTTTGAGGAAGCGCACATGCTTGTAATGCAGCATGGCATCCATGCAGCGCTCAAAATTTGCAGGCTCGCTCAAATCACCGAACTGACCGTAGAAATAGGTCCACATGTTCGAGCCGACCGCGGGAATGGAAATATTGGGATGGGAAACCAGGAAGGCACGCAGCGTGGTCTTGCCGCAGCGATCCAGTCCGCCGATAAAGATGGGTCCTTTATTCATGGCAGCTTCATCTCCCCTTAAATCTCTTGACCGTCTTCTGCATGACACGGTCAAGCAGCATCCGGTCTTCTGAAGATAATCCCATCAGCCAGATCATGCCGGCAAATATCCCGAGAAGGGTAAAAGCATAGGCGGCAACGAACAGGATGTTTTCCCCAACGGGGAGCCAGGTCTTCAAGGCAAAAATTACGCCGAAAGCGACTAACGCCGCGGCGATGGGTTTAAGGAACGTTCGATTGTATGGAGTAAGGCGCATAAGATAATAAACCTGCAGGATGCGGATCGAATTCAGAGCTATATACACCAGCAGCGCCGACACAGCCGCGCCCACGATCCCGAAACGGGGGATCAACAGGACATTCAGCCCTATCGACAGGGAAATGCTGACAATATTGTTTACGAGCTTAAGCCTGGTATGCCCGGTCATGCTTAGAATAGTGCCGCACATGCCTGTACCTACATCTACCAGATTCGCCCATGCCAGGATGATCAGGGCTGTAGCTCCTCCGACGAAACTCTTGCCGAAAATGGATAAGATCTGCTCAGAAAACAGCATAAATGTCAGGAAAAAGGGCAGGTTGATGGTTAAGGACCATTTGGTGGCCGTTTGATAGAGATGCCCCAGCTCTTTTGTTTTGCCGCTGTCGTGAAGTTCGGCAATATATGGATCAGCTGATGTATTTATGGATGTATAGAAATCATGACCGATCTTGTTGAGCTGGTCTGCAACGGCAAAAATCCCCACACCGGCAATCGTGCCCAACGTCCCGATCAACAATGCCTGAATATTGATACGGAATGTGGTCAACAATCCAGCCAGCCAGTCCGGGATTGCATAGGCCACCATCTCCCTCAAGTTCCGTTGTCCCGAGCCAATGGGACGCCGTAGTGAAAATAGCTGATTCAGGAAATAGAGCAGCAGTCCGGCTGTAACAAGTTCGCCAATACCAAATATGATCACTGCATGCCATACCTGCAAGCCCAACAGCGCACTGACACCGACCAGGATCAGTTTGACAACGGGCTGGACCATAAATTTGGCAATGACCGGATACTGCATATTCTTGAAGCCTCGGACAGCACCGATCAAAACATCGCTCAGGGCCGAGAATGAGGCGAATATGCTTACGATCTGGATCAATGGCGCCATACGTATATCGTGGAATAGCTGCTCTGCAACCGGGTACGCCAGAAGGAAGAGCCCAATGTTTGTCAGTACGCTCAGCAGAAGGGGAATGCCAATACCGAGCTGAAGTATTCCCCAGGTCTTGTTGTCGTCGCGGCGCGCAACTGAGATAGCCATAAAGCGAGTGAGCGCACGGTCAAAACCCAGAAGAACGATCCCTGCGACCAGCGTGATCACATTCAGAGAAAGCTGGTACATGCCATATTGTTCTGCGCCCAGGAGACGAGCCAGCAGGAAAGCTGTCACAAGCCGGATGGCGTTATTGAACATCTTGCCTGCGAGGGTAATTCCCCCGCCTTTGGCAACACCAACAAGGTTTCGCTCAAAAGACGAGGCCCTCGCGGCTTTTGATGTTATAAGATTTTCCGGTTGTTCCACCACGATGATCGCGTTTCCTCTGCTCTGAAAAAAACCATCAGAATCTATTGATTAAGCGTATTGCTACCGCTAGAACCCAACAACGGGATATTATCCCGTTGTCAAGAATCGCATTGTTATATCATCCACTTAAGTAAGTAGATCCAAAAGTTTATCCGCTTTCCTGCTCGGAAAGCTCAAGTTTGTTATGGCCGGTCTCATTCTTTGTCGCTTTGTGGATTTGGTTTTTCTTCCCATTATGATTGTGGCTGACTGGCTCTTCCGAAGCTGCCATTTCTCCTTGCTCTGAAATCTCAGACGGTTCTTGAACAGCCGCGGTTTCTTCAACCAGTTCTTCCTGCATCTTCTCATCTTCATGAAGTCCAATGACCAGGTTTTCCAGCGCCATGATTTCTTCCTGTTCTGAAATCTCAGGCTGCTCCTGCGCAACCAGAGTGCTTTTCGCGTCTTCCGCTTCCACCGTGTTATTTTCAGGAATGCTACCGACTGGTCCCTCGTTGGATATCATTACCTTGCCATAGGTCGATTCTCGAATACTCTCAAGAACGTTTTGAGCGCGTGTGATAAGCACATCTGTAGTAGCCCGATCCCAATTATAGAGCGGGGCAACGCCAGCAGCTCCATTTAGATTAATGTTTCTACCGCCCTGGCTGAGGTCGACGGAGGCTTTGCTTATGACGACCAAAACTCTCTCTACAGCCGTCTTCGCACTCTCTCCATCCAAATCAGGCAGTAATAAAGCAAGTTCTGTATCAGAGAAAGATGCCATTACATCTTCGTTGCGAAGACTCTTTCCCAATGCCATAACTACACTACGCATCACCTCGAGACGGGTCTGAGGAGGGACACTGCCCAATAGACGCCGGTGATCAATATTGACCAGCGCCACAGAAAGGACGCCTTTATGTCGCCTAACTCTGCTCATTTCCTGATGCAGGCGCTCCCTGAAATAACGCATGTCATAAATACCGCTGCGCTCATCGAGGATGTTGTAAATCGCACTGGTCTCAGTAGGAATCCTCAAATACTCCAGGAAAATTATCAACCCGACGCCAAGCAAAAAACCTAATATGCCGCCCAGAATAAGATTCTGGAACAGATTTGGCCTGATGGGTGACGACGGCAAGACGGCCTCATCCAGTA
>DATKED010000068.1:0-6201 GCA_035512375.1 Anaerolineales bacterium | reverse complement strand
ACTATACGATGAGGAACCTTGGCAAGGCTTGATTTGAGTCAGTCCTCCATCTCTTCCAGGAACATTTCAACCAGTTTCGGGTCGAAGTATTTTCCACTTTCGTCGCGAATATATTTCAATGCTTTTTTTCGGGACCAGCTTTTGCGGTAAGGGCGGTCGTTGGTGACCGCGTCCCAGACATCCACGATGGCGAAAAGGCGCGCTTCAAGCGGAATATGTGTGCCTGCCATTCCACGCGGATAGCCTGTGCCATCCCATTTCTCGTGATGGCAATAAGGAATGTTCAAAGCGTCCCGCAGATACGCAATGGGTTCGAGCATGTTGTAAGCCATTTGTGGATGCTGCCGCATGATGGATTGTTCTTCCTCGCTGAGTTCTTCGGGCTTATGGAGGATGTAATCAGGAATGCCCATTTTCCCAATGTCATGCAGCAGGGCGCCGCGCTTGATCAAGACCAGGCGTTTTTCGCTCAGCCCCATTTTGTGGGCCAGTTTCAGGGTCATATCTGCGACGCGCTGGGTATGACCCTCTGTCTCCCGATCCCGCAAGTCGAGGGCGCGTGACCAGCCTTCGATGGTGGCATCATACGCCATGGCAAGTTCAAAATTGGAGCGCTGCAAGTCCTGAAATAACATGGAGTTCTCAACTGCAATGGCGGTCTGGCCGCCCAGGGTCTCGAGAAAGTCCAGCCAGTCGCGATTGGGGTTCAAGCGCGAGCGGTTGAAGATCTCGAGCACACCTTTGACTTCACCTTTTGTGATCAGGGGAACCGCGTAATAAGAAACAAACCCTTCATCGGCGAGCAGTTGGGCGCGCGTAAATTTTCCATCTGCAGAGGCCAGGTTGGGGACTTGAATGATACGCCTTTCAATCACTGCCCGGCCTGCATGGCCTTCGCCGATCCGCAGGCTGGTAGCTTCGATATTGCGCGTGTAAAAGCCCTGCCCGGCAACATGTTCCAGCCTGTTGTTGCCAGGCTGTATCAATAAAACGCAGGCAGCATCCACTTGAAGCTGTTTGACGACCTCATTGATCAATATCGTCAGTATGATCTGCAGGTCAAAAACACTGTTGATGGCGAGATCGATCGATCGAAGTGCGTTCAGCCGCTCCAACTGTTTGATCGTCTGTTCGTGCAGGTTCATGCGGTGAATAGAATTTCCACCGATCTCCGCCAGCGCGTTCAATATTCGTATCTCTCCCATTGTGAGTTTCCGCGGCAGGGTCACATTGATTAACATAACCCCCACGATATGTTCCTCGGCGTGCAGAGGGATACAGGCCCCGCCAATCCCTTCTGGAACGAGCGCGCGGTTTTCTTCGCTCACATTCTCATCATGGCGGAATTCACCTGCAATAATTGCTTTCCCCGACTGGACGACCAGTCCGGGGATGCCCTCGCCGGGCCTGTAAGAGGAACCGATATATTCGTCGCTCCAGCCTCGCTGAACTTTTAATTCGATCACCTCGTTGATCGGATCATACAACCAGATGCTTCCGGCCTCTGCTTCCACGAGCGCCAAAATCTGATCCAGCAGCCGCGATAGCATTTCATTGAAGGTCCTTGCCGTGCGCAGTCTGGAGCTGACCAGGGCAATCGCCTCGAGTTCACGCTCACGCTCTCGTCGTTCGCGGCGTACCTCAGCTTCCTTCAGTTCACGCTCGATTGCCGGGATCAGCCGGGCAAAATTCCCCTTGATAATAAAATCATGCGCGCCCGCCTTCAGCGCACTGACCGCGCTTTCCTCTCCGATTGTTCCAGAGACAATAACAAAGGGCAGATCAATTCCACTTTTTTTCAACAGTTCCAGCGCCTTGGGGGCGCTAAAGCTTGGAAGTGAAAAATCACAGATGATCAAATCCCACTGCTGGCGCGTCAGTGCGGCCCGCATGGCGCCTGCCGTCTCTACCCGTTCGGATTCAACTTCGTATCCGCCGCGCTGGAGTTCCCGCAATAGCAAACGAGCATCGTCTTCGGAATCTTCAATGACGAGAATCCGCAAGTATGTGCTCATCGAGGACTATCTTGGTGGAGCCTCATTCAACACAAGCCAGTACAATCCCAGCTGGCGTACTGCGCCGATGAACTGATCGAAGTCCACGGGCTTTTGTACGTATGAGTTTGCACCCAGGCTGTACCCATTGAGCCGGTCCTGTTCCTCTTTGGAGGAGGTCAGGATGACGACTGGCAGCAGGCGTGTCCTATCGTTCGCGCGGACGCGGCGCAGGACTTCCAACCCGTCCAACTTGGGAAGCTTTAGGTCCAGTAGTACAACCTCCGGCATAATATTCGGATCACGTTCGGCATAGGCGCCGGTGCAGAACAGAAATTCCAGGGCTTCCGCGCCATCCCGTACCACGACCAGTTCATTTCCAATATTGTTTTTCTTGAGAGCCCTGAGTGTGAGCGCCTCATCGTCCGGGTTGTCTTCCACTAATAGAATCATTTTGCTTTCCATTGTTTCTCTCCGTTAAAGAGTAAAGTAAAAAGTGGCTCCCTTTCCTTCAGCGCTTTCCGCCCATATTTGCCCGCCGTGGATGGAAATGATCCTTTGAACCGTAGCGAGACCGACGCCGGTACCGGGAAACTCACTGATTGAATGCAAACGCTGAAAGACCCCGAATAACTTATCTGCATAAGCCATATCGAACCCCACGCCGTTATCACGCACATAAAACGTGCGTTCCTTGACGTGGTTCTTCTGCCCGAATTCGATGGTGGCACCCTCCTTCTTGGAGGTGAACTTCCAGGCGTTGTTCAACAGGTTTTCCAACGCAATGTTTATAAGATGAGGGTCACCCTCAACCATGAGGTCCGGAGTGAGGGAGAACGTCACCTGCCGCTCAGGGTGGCTTTCCTGCAATCCCTCCATGATATCGTCAGCCATCTTGCTTAAGTTGATAAACCTGGGCTGCACGGCTGTCCGTGTTACACGCGATAGATTGAGCAGGTCATCGATCAAGACAGCCATGCGCTGGGCAGCAGCGCGCACCCGTTCCAGGTAACCACGTGCATCGGCAGGCAGTTGTTCCCCATAATCCTCCAACACGATGTGGCAGAACCCGTCGATGCCGCGCAGGGGCGCGCGCAGGTCGTGCGAAACGGAATAACTGAAGGCTTCGAGTTCCTTGTTGGCGGTCTCCAGTTGCGCCGCACGCTGTTTTAGATCCTCGTTCAGCTTCTGGACATCCTCCTCCATCCGCTTGCGCTGGGTCACATCGCGGATCGCCGCGCTCACAAGAATTCCGTCCTCTGTTTCCAGTGGGCTGAGGCTGATCTCAACCGGGAATTCGGTGCCGTTTTTCCGCAAACCAAACAGGTCCAACCCGATCCCCATCGGGCGCACTGGATGTTCGCCATAGTAACCGTCGCGGTGCCCGGCATGTTTTTTGCGGAAGCGCTTCGGCACCAGGATCTCAACGGGCTGACCCACGACCTCGAGGCGGTCATAGCCGAACAGTTTTTCCGCCTGCGAGTTGACAAGCTGGATCAGACCGGATTGGTCCACCACAACCATCGCGTCAGGCGCAGATTCAAGCAAGCCGCGGAACTTCTCTTCCGCGCGTTTGCGTTCGGTAATGTCGCGGATCGCGGCGATGATCAAATTATCCTCGTCGGTCTCCATAGGGCTCAGGCTGATCTCCACCGGGAATTCGGTCCCATCCTGACGCAGGGCATAAAGCTCAAGGTCTGCGCCCATGGGGCGGAGGCGCGGGCTCTTCCCGTATTGCGTGCGGTGGAACGGATGGACATCCTTGAAGCGCCCTGGCACCAGAAGCTCGACATGCCTGCCTACCACCTCGGTGCGATCGTAGCCAAACAGATTTTCCATCTGGGCGTTGACCATGACAATTATGCCAGCCTTGTCAACGATCACCATGCCATCCGGTGCGGCTTCGAGCAAGCCGCGGAAGCGCTTCTCGCTTTGAGTGCGTTTGATTGCATCCCGGACTGTTGCTTCCTGCTGCCGGATCAGCTGCTGCTTGGTTTCAAGGTATGCTTCGCCGATACCGCTCAGTGCAATATCAATCAAAGTATCCATGCCGTGGATAGCGGTCAGCAAGCTTTGTGGCGAGTCACCAAACGCGCCTAATAAATAGGGAACCATATATTTCCGGAAGGCACCGACGATTTCATACCAGGCATGGAAGCTTAGTCCAGCCTGGGCATAGCCCATGCCCTGGCGTTGCAGATTTTCTAAATAAGGTTCCCAATCATCATGAAAGATTGCATTCTGCTGGATTTCTCGATTTCTCTGTTGCTCCTCAGCCGCAGGCTGTGCAGCCGCGTTTTGCAGAAGATATTTGAATTCGGGATGCTGGCTTGCCATTTCCAGCAATTTGGCTGTGATCTCCTCGCGATGAGCCTCATACACATTCCAATAATCCCGCAATCCCTGTTTTTCATCAGGAGTAAGCTCAGGAATAGTGACTTTTGGCAGTGGATCGTTCATTCTTTATCGGTTTTCCTATACTGGTGCACGATCATCTGGCATGGGTAAGATGGCTGCTGACAGCATTTTACAGGTATCTCGGCTTAAGTGAATAAATGGGAAGCTCATCCATCCGGGAACCTTTACCTTTGCCTTGGATCTCGCTGAGTTCATTCTTTTCATAAATCAGCCTGCCAGCTTAAATTCAACGAACGGAGACTTCCTGCAACGTGGATTCTTATTTGTAAGTATGTAGATGGACTGGGGTGAAAAATTCAATTTAGGTTTCAAGAATAAAAATCAGATAAGCTATCCGATTTCAATTCCTATACTACAACTTTACCAAACAAAAAGCAAGGGTCTTCAAGTAAAAACAGGTGCTGTCCCCGCATATCTCTAAAAATGCTTGTCGATGCCTCCGAACCCATATTGCTTGTTTTTCTCGGTCATTTTGAGGAAGTAGCGCAGACGTTTTTGGAACTCCTCCGGTCTATTTCTCGCCCCGTCGATAAACCCGATGCGGATGCGCTTGTAAGCATCTGAATAGTTCTGGAAGTGTTGCCAGGCTTCCTTGTTTTCTTTGATCGCCTTCAAAATATCCTTCGGGATTTCGAATTTCTCTGCGGCGATATCTCCGAGGGTCTCGCGTACTTCCTTGATAACCTTGCGTTGTTTGAGCAGCTTCCTAAGCCTTTCCTTGTTGGCGGGAGAATATTTACTTTTGGGTTTGCGCGGTGAGAAGCGCTGCGCATTGCGTTCGTCGTCAAGTGCTTTGAGCGTGCTGTCGATCCAGCCAAAGCAGAGCGCCTCTTCGACCGCGTCGTTGTACTCGATGCGCGGCTTGCCGGTCGCCTTTTTGTAATAGATGAGCCAGATGTCTTTCTCCGTCTTGTAATGCTTGCGGAGCCACGCCCGCCATTTTTTGCGGTCGGGGACGTGCAGGGTTTTTGTGATTTCCATTTTCTTTATAAGACCTTGTATTTGTTTTGCATGAACCCATCCAGGCTGGCGGCAATGTAGACAGATACTTTGACAGTCATGTAGCTCCTACATTGTATGTCATTGCGACCTTCGGGAAGCAATCCCCTGGTGCAGATGAGAGAAACCTTCGCAAGACTGATTCATTTTTTACGTTGCACATCCAGGATGGCGATCTTCGTCGAATGATTGAAGGGACTCGGATCGGTAACCAGCTCGCCAATCCGATTATAGCCAATGAAATCCTCTGGCACGGCGATCAGTTCCCTGATGCTCAAATATCCATCCTTGCACAACGACTCGAGCGTTTGCATATACTCTTTCCCGCTGACGTAGAGTGCGTTGTTTATCGCGATCAATATCCCGCCATCATTAATCAATGGTCGGACTTTATTGATTAGCCGCGCGCTTTCGTGCACCTGGTCCACTCTGCCTTTGGAGGTGATGGAAAAGAAGGGAGGATCGATGATGACACAATCACAGGTCTCGCCTGTCCGTTTGAGCTTTGCCGCCAGGGTAAAAAAGTCCGCGACGATGAAATCTTCCTTGCGGATGGGAAAACCGTTGCTTGTATGGGATGCTTTGGCCACGTTCAGGAACTGACGGTTGAGGTCATGCTGAACTACACGTTTTGCCCCACTCGCCATCGCTGCAACTCCGAAGCTGCCCGTGTAGGCAAAGGTATTCAGAACCGTCTTTCCCCGCATATTTTCAATTAACCATTTTCGCAAATTGCGCGTGTCGAGATAGAAGCTCGCATCGCGGTTCATCGTCAGGTCCACCGAATACC
>DATKED010000067.1:0-10390 GCA_035512375.1 Anaerolineales bacterium | reverse complement strand
TTCTCCTCATCATCGGGTTTCCGTTAGCATTGCTTCGTCGAGGCCACTTTCGCAGTTCGGTACTCATCATCATTGGCATTTTCTTTCTTTTAGAAACCATTGCTGTGACAACAGCCAATTTGCGTGAGATCGCTGAAACTTTACCTTTCTTTACACTTGCAATCCTTTTGGCTGGTCTACTTTTAGGTCGACGTGCTCTGGTGTTTACCTTCATTGGTAGCGCGATAGTGATCATCTTCAATGTCATTCAGGAGGAGAGTGTCGCTGCAAGGATCGATAGCCTCGTTATCGCGAGCAATTTTATTTTACTGAACGGTTTGATTGGCCTGTTTCTAGATCAGTTTAGCTTAACACTCCGGCGGGCCCTTAGCGCGGCGCTGGAGCGTGAGGAGGAGTTGCGAAACGGAATTATTGTGCGCAAGCAAGCTGAAGAGGAATTACGAAAATCGGAAGAGCGTTTTTCAAAAGCATTCCAATTAAACCCCGCAGGAATGGCTATTCTTCGAGCCGACGATGGACTCATTATTAATATCAACGATGGTTTTTCCGCGACCCTGGGTTTCACACGTGAAGAAGCGATAGGGCGTTCAACCCTTGAGCTTGGCCTGATGACACCCGGGGAGCGAAAAAGAGTGGTGGAAGCAAGCCAGCCACGTGGTGGCAGCTTGCGAAACTTTGAAGTGGAAGTCCGTCGAAAAGATGGTGCGATAAAGACTGTGCTTTACTCCTCGGAGAGGATCAATCTTGCACAAGGTCCCTGTGTGCTTGCAATGTTTTATGACATCACTGAGCGTAAGGAGGCTGAGCAACTCCTTGAACGACAACTGAATCGCCTCAAGGGTTTACGCGCGATTGACATCGCCATCAGTTCCAGTTTTGATATACACATCATTCTCGACATCTTTCTTCAACAGGTTGCTTCACAGTTAGGTGTAGATGCCGCGGCTGTCCTGTTATTCAACTCATCTACGCAAAGGCTGGAATATGCTGCCAGTGTTGGGTTTCGTTCCGGCGCCCTCCAGTATTCCCAACTGAAAATTGGTGAAGGATATGCAGGCCGCGCCGCGCTTGAACGCCAGGTCATTCACATGTCAAATGTATTAGAGAGGAGCGGCCGACTTGCACAGGCTCTCATATCAGCGAATGAAGACTTCGTTGATTACTATGGCATACCACTGATTGCCAAGGGCGAGATACAAGGAGTACTGGAGATTTACCACCGCACTACGCTAGAGGCTAATAAAGACTGGTTAGATTTTATGGAGGCCCTGGCTGGACAGGCAGCAATTGCCATCGAGAATGCTCAGCTGTTTGAAAACCTGCAGCGCGCCAACACGCAACTGGAACAGCGGGTAGCGAAACGTACAGAAGAACTAAGCCAAATGAATATCGAGCTTGAACGTGCCAATCGCGCCAAGGATGAATTTCTGGCAACTATGAGCCATGAATTACGGACGCCACTCAATAGCGTATTGGGTTTGTCCGAGTCGCTGCTTGAGCAAAGAAGTGGTTCCCTAAACGATTATCAGCAGAAATCGCTGCAGCTCATTGAATCTAGTGGCCGCCACTTACTTGCGTTGATCAACGATATTCTTGACTTGTCGAAGATACAGGCCGGAAAATTGGATTTTTATCCGCAAGTTATTACCGTGGATGAATTGTGTCGTGCCTGCTTGGCTTTGGTGAAGGAACAGGCATTTCGCAAATCCATTACGATCATGCATCAGGACGAAACGGCCGTTTCGAAAATATATGCGGACCCGCGGCGCCTCAAGCAAATCCTGGTCAACTTGCTTACCAATGCAGTCAAATTCACAGGAGAGAAAGGCCAGATTATTTTGCAAGTGCATGCAGATGAGGAACAAGATTTGATACAGTTTTCGGTGATAGATAATGGTATCGGGATTGCACCACCAGATTTGAAGAAGTTATTCACTCCCTTTGTGCAGGTGGATAACAAGCTCAATCGCCAGTATGAAGGCACCGGGCTTGGATTGGCTCTGGTCCAGAAGCTAACGGATCTTCACGGCGGCAGTGTGCAAGTGGAAAGTGAAGTCGGTAAAGGCAGTCGCTTTACGATCAATCTTCCGTGGATGAAGGATATAGTAGCCCAGCAGGAAGTGATTGAAGCAGGTGGTGAACTATCGATCGGTGAGCAGCTAGGAAGATCAGATCTAGCTTTGGAGAAACGACCTGACCGTGGAATTGTTCTCTTGGCTGAAGATAATATGGCAAACAGTCTTACCATCGGTGACTTTCTAGAAAATCAAGGTTATCAAGTTGTGGTCGCGCATGATGGCGTGGAAGCAATCCAGATGGCTGAGGAGAAGAAGCCCAACGTAATCTTGATGGACATCCAAATGCCTGCGATGGATGGACTGGAAGCAATACGTCGCTTGCGTGATGATCCGCGTTTTGCATCCACACCAATCATTGCCCTTACCGCCTTGGCGATGCCGGGTGATCGGGAGCGTTGTCTTCAAGCGGGAGCAAACGAATACCTGAGCAAACCAGTACGCTTGAAACAGCTTGTAAAAATGATGAACAACTTGCTTAATTGAACAATCTAAGGAAGATAGTGGATGCTTTTGCCAAAGTAAACTTTAATGCGGTATCTGACTTCCTGCACGAAATTCAATAGGATGTCTCGCCGGCGCGCGGGAGCGGCAAAAGTTTATGACATCGAAACAAGCACACTAATCGTCCTCCAGGGCGATGGTGGTAACGGCAGCTACGCCAATATGTGGGCGAACTTCGATGTATCCGCAACAACCCTCACCCGCCACATCGCTGTTCACTGGGAAAAACCCCATCCAAATAAGCGATACTGGAATAGCGGGATCCTGGTCATATTCGACAGATTGGACCACCTGCTGATGTGGTGCGCGCGGTGACAGGAATTGGACGGAAAGGAGTTTCGGACCGGCTGCCTCTAGAGCAAGTATCAAAATACGGAATGGCTCGACGAGCTGTGGCAGGCGGAAGGGTGGAAAGACCACGTGGGTCAAATGCTCACCCAAAAGCAAATTGAGAAACGACAATAAATTCTTGGGAGGTTGTTATGAACCAACATCAGCTAACTACGCTTACCTTCACCAGTCCGGTGACGGCGGACGGATTACGCGCTGCACTCGATGAACATGGATTGATCGAGCAGCGTGTTCTCGTACGGTTTTCCGGTGCAGCAAATTGCATCGTAAACAAGCATACACGGAAGCTCCTTCGCGAAACAACCGGGCGCTTCTTTGTGGGCACTAACGGATATTTATGCTTCCAGCCGCCAGCCTTCCGGCAAAGTGGTTACCGCATTAGCAATGCCTTCGAGATCGACGGGCTTGCCAGCATAGAACCTATCACCACGGTTCAATTATCGGATGAACAAAACCGGGCAAGGGATCTTGCCCGGTTTGAATCTCTCCTGCGTCGAGCACACCCAAACTTTGATGCCGAGTGCGGGATTCAACTCGCGATAGCTGCTCACAGCATAACCACCATCATTCTCACCTTCGGGTGCTTTGAAGAGCGGCATGAGATGAAGATACGTGATGCCTAGTTTCTTGAAGTATGGAATCCTGGAGTGAATTCCTTCGAGGTTATCTGCAAACAAATCCACATAACAAACCGCGCCCAGCATTTGATTGGACTCGAACCAGCGCGGATTCGCTTCGCGCGCGCTATCAAGTTCCTGCAGGTCCTGGGGACGGCTCAACCAGAGACGAGCGATGCTGACAATCAGATCTTCAAGATGAAAGAAGAAATCGTAGCGGTCACTGTACACATCCGCATATAGCATGAACAGCAGAGAAAAATTCCTTTGCAAACGTGCCGAGAATTGCTTCCAGCCCAGGCGGTCTTTTTTGATTTCAGCTTTTAGCATCGCTTCAAGTCGCGGCAGGATGCGGTTGAGTGAACGATAAGCTTCGCGTTCGATGTCTTGAATTTCAATCATAGTCTTTTTTGAACTGCCTCTTCTGCCAGCGCAATCGCGCCCAGCACGCCGGATCGATTCCCGAGGCCAGGATGAACAATATAGGTTTCAATATTTTCCAGGATAACAGTTGATTGGATGTAACCGTTGATCAGTTCCCGCGTCCGTTTCTGGACCCTGGGCAGGAGATGCGAGACCGAACCGACTCCCCCACCGATAATGATCCGCTGAGGCGAAAGGGTCAGCGTGTAGTTGGCTACTGCCTGCGCAATATATTCCGCCTCCAGGTCCCAGGCGGCATGGTCTGGTGCCAGAGAAGTCCCGCGCATGCCCCAACGGGTTTCGATCGCAATGCCTGAGGCGAGCCCTTCAAAACAATCGCCGTGAAATGGGCAAATACCCTTGAACGAATCCTTCTCCCAATCGTGCCTCACGAGAATATGTCCCATCTCCGGGTGGATGAGTCCATGCAGCAGTTTTCCTTCCACATAAGCACCGCCGCCAATGCCGGTTCCAACGGTGAGATAGACGAAAGTCTGGAGTCCCTGTCCTTTACCCCACCGCCACTCCCCCATCGCCGCACCATTTACATCGGTATCGAAAATAACGGGGACATCGAATGAGTCACATAACATGCGAACAACATTCACGTTCGACCAACCCGGCTTAGGGGTCGGAAGAATCTGGCCATAAGCAGGTGAAGCGGGATTCGGGTCTACCGGACCAAAGCAAGCAAATCCAATTGAAGAAATTTCTCCGAATCTCGTTTCCTGTAATTTGAAGAATCTTGTGGTTTGTTTGAGTGTCTCTTCAGGTGAAGTAGTTGGAATGAGAATTTCGGCCCGAATATCATCAGGGCCAGTACCAACTGCGCAAATGAATTTCGTCCCGCCGCCTTCGATACCACCGTAAAGTGCACCTGCTGTCATTTCCAAATGTCCTTGAGATTCCAAATATCTAATCTGGGAATGATTAACGGATTGTGTTGCGTGAATAGAGCCATATGATGACTGGACTCATGGGACGGATAAATGCGGCTGACCAGGCAGGTACGGTGATTGGCGAAGATTTCTAAGACAGAATGGTCGAGGAAAATATGCAAGCTGAGCGGCTCGCCCGGTGCAAGGGTCAGGGGTGCCGATTGGTTATCGATATCCACTTCTGGGCCTGGGTTGGAACGGTGAATGACAAGCTGTTGCGCGGCGGGCTCGTAGATGATGCGGGTTTGATCCTGTCCGTCGAGGGAGGCGCGCAGGATCAGTCCGGCTTCGGTCTTCAGGTCTGCGGGGAACTGAATCTCGATTTCTAATGAATCGCTCTGGATATCGAGCGGCAAGCCCGCTTCGGGTGTAATATGCAGATTCTCGAAATGATAATGCTCCTGGCGCAGCGCTTTCAATTCTTCGACCGGCTCGAGTCGGAGCTTGCCATCGGCCAAAAGTGAGATATGAATAGGTAACGACATGACACCATTCCAGCCTGCGGCTAGAGATTGGTGGTGGTTTCTTCCTTCCTGGATCCAGCCCCACATGATGTAGCGTTCATCGGCAGCGCGCATGACTTGCGGCGCGTAGAAATAATTTCCATGGACCAGAATATCCTGTGTTTCCGGCATAAGCCTCTCTTCTTCGTAACGTCCCGTGAAATATGCCGCAAAAAGAGGTTTGGCAGGGTGTTCCTGCACGGATATGATCAGTGTGCGCTTTTCACCGAAATCAATGAAGTTGGGGCACTCCCACATGGTACCTGTCCAGAACGGTTCCATCTGATTCGCATCCCCTGTTAGTAGAGGGTGAAGGTATTCCCAATGGAGTAAATCCTCAGAACGATAAAGAAGGATGAGTCCTCCTGCACCCTCAATCCTTGAGCCCAGGAGCATATACCATTGGTCCTTTTCCTTCCAAACGAATGGATCCCGAATCTCTCCACCTGCATGCACCTCAATCTCTGGTGGCGGCGCAGCAATGACGGGGTGTGGGTGTTTTTGCCAGGTGAGCAGATCATCTGAACTTGTAGCGATACATTGCACTTGAGGATATACACCGGTGTAAAGGAGAGTTGGGGCACCATTGTTATTTACCGCACAACCGGACCAACATCCATCCTTGTCTATTCCATCGGGGGTGGGTGCCAATGCAATAGGCAGATATTCCCAATGCACGAGATCACGGCTGATAGCATGTCCCCAATGGATAGTGCCGTGAAAGGCACCGTGAGGGTTGTACTGGTAGAACATGTGGTATTGCCCCTTCCATTGGATCAGACCATTCGGATCATTCATCCAATGTTTCTCAGGCAAGAAATGAAAAGCAGGGCGGTGCGGATCCTGCAGAACTTGTGTGTCTCGATTGGTTAGCATGGAATTTGGGAACTCTCAATTATTGGGAATGATGGTTCTAATACTGATGTTTTCAAAACTGGCTTCGCCATCGGCGACGAAGAAGACCAGGTCGCCTTCCCTTAAGTCGTATAAACGCATGCTCATGGCTATCTGATCATTCAGATACAGCTCGCCAATGCTCTCGTCTATTACCAACTGAAGGGAGTAGGTCTGATCTGGACTTAATTCCAGAGGGCGTTCCAATTCGACTTCATAGGGCAGGATCTTGCCGCCATATTCATTCGGAAATGGATAGGACTTGAACACCACCCGGTCCCGGTCTGGCTCGATCTGGATGCTGTAGCCTTGGTCCAATCTGCTGGAGGCGCGCAGCATCAAGCCCAGCCGCCGCGTGTCGGCCTTGAACCGGTACTGGGCGGAGATGAGGCAGCAAGCTGGGAGTGGTCCCATCGTGCCGCAGGCAAACCCGGAGGGGGACGCGGCGGTATAGAAGGAATCCGTTTTTTTCCATTCACCGAGGACTGGGCGCAGTTCCACCGGCTGCTCGCATTCGAATAGACCAGCCAGGCTCTTAGGAATACGGACTTTCAACGTTCCATCGTCTGCCTGCCAAAGCTCATGCACCACAAGGTTGCCGCCCCAGTCCCAGGTGTTGAAGTCCATCCCCTCAAAACCTGGCGGGTTCCAGTCATAGAGGTTCTCTGTGCGGGTTGGATTCCAGCCCAACACATAACGTTTCTTCCCGTCGCTGATCGTTTTAGCCGCGTAGAACGCTCGCCCGTCGAAGGTGTCTTCGGCAGGTGCCAGCCAGGGTCCATACATGGATCGGCTCATACGATAATGGGTGACAAACCGGTCGGTGTACGTGGAGTACACGAGATACCACCAGTCTCCAATCTGAAATAGATCCGGGCACTCCAGGGCGGATATGTTCAGGTAAGGACTGAAGAAGGGAGGTCTTGCTTCCCATTTCTTCAAGTCCGTGGAGACACACAACCCCACACAGCCCGACCGACCCAATGGGCCGCGCTCGCGGGCAGCCATCAACATCCAATATTGACCTTCATCTTCATTCCAGAAGACAAACGGATCGCGCCAATCATTGGGTTCGTATATTGCGGGATCGGACTCGAAATCATCTTCAGGATGCTTCTCCCAGGTCAAGAGATCGCGACTTGTGGCATGACAAATGATCTGCCGGTTATCCGGGAAAATGCATGAGAACATATGGTAGACATCGTCGACTTTGAGAATGGCCCCGGTCCCTCCCTGGATTCCCGTCGACCCGTATTCCTTATAATGAACAAGATCCTGTGTGCCCAGCAGATGCCAATCTGGTAAGGCTCCGGGATTCCAGGGATTGCGCCCCAGGTTCAAGTAGAAGATCTTGAATTCCCCATTCGCGTAAAAGGGAATCACATCACCAACGGCCGCTTTTTGCGGCCTATAGAATAGTTTACTCATAAACATTTGCTCCCAAATGCTTTCATCTTATGAGAGTCAGACGCGCGACTCCAATCAGTACTCCATCAAGGTGTTCCGATCAAGTTCAAAAGTGGAGGACAGTCAAAAGGCTCGGCGGCAAAACCACCGCTCACCTGAGCGCCAGCACATCCATAAATTTCTACATGAAACTAGGATCGGTTCACCGCGTTTGCAAAAACAAGAAATACCAGGGCGCCCAATAAAGCCACGAAGAGACTCGAAGAACTGACTCCCAATGGTGGCTGGCGTGTGACCAGATTGGCAGCAAAGCCGCTCAATATGGCGCCAACGAGACCAACAGCGATATTAGTCACATAATCCCTGGTCAGAGTGCGACTCGAAAGCATACAGGCAATGATCCCTGCAATCACTCCTACCACAACCCAACTGACGATGCCCATGTCTGGCTCCTTTTGGTTGAGAGAAACGAATTAGCCTTTGATTCCAGTTGTAGCAATACTCTTTACAAACGCGTTTTGGAAAATGAAGAAGAAGAGTAAAACCGGAATCGTGATCAAGGTTGAGTAAGCCATGACTTGGCCCCATTGCACATTCTGCTGGAAGAAAAACTGCAGTCCAACCATCACCGGACGTAATTCATCGCTCTGGATTGTCATAATTGGCCAGAGAAAGGTATTCCAGCTGGCGATGAATGTCAAAATGGCAACCGTCGCGAAGACCGGACCGGAAATGGGCACAATAATCTTATAGAAGATCTGAAACCGAGTGGCGCCATCTACCATGGCTGCTTCATCCAGGTCTTTCGGCAGTTCCAGAAAGAACTGGTAGAACAAAAAGATGGAAAAGGCGCTGGCGACAAACGGCACGATCATCACATGATACGTGTCCAGCCAGCCCTTTGTAATGGTTAAGCCTTCGGCAAAGGAAATGGAAGGCAGGTTGGCCACCAATAGCAGGAGAGGCATCAGCGTTGCCTGCCCGGGGATGATCAGGGTGGCAATGATGATGGCGAGAATAAGCTTCTGTCCGGGCCATTTCAGCCTCGACAACGCATAGGCCGCCAAACTATTGATGATGATCGATAAGAGGATCGTGATCGCTGAAATAATCACGGAATTGAGGAGATAGCGCGGGAAATTGCTGTTCTCGAAAACGAACTTGAAGTTATCCAGCGATACGTCGCCCACCGGCAGAAAGGCGCGGAAAGAACGCAGGTCGGCAAAGATTTGCTGGTTGCTGCCCTTGAACGAGGAAGCAATCATAAACAGCAGTGGGAACGTAAAAAAGAAGAGCAGGAAGAGGAGGGGAATATATTTTAAAGCAGCTGTTATGACCTTCCTTGTTTCCTTTGATGCGGGGGATATGGTCGGTTGAATAGTGGTCATTGCAAAGACTCCTTTCACAGACAGTTGCTGGATGAGCTTAGACAGTTTCTCCTGTCTTTGTCACCCGGCGCTGGAGGTAATTGATAAATAGAATGATCAGGAAAAAGACAACGGCAATGGTAGAGGCGTAGGCAATGTCTTGTTCCCGAAAGCCATTCTTGAACATATGGAAAACAACGGTCGAGGTGGCATTATCCGGCCCGCCGTTGGTCATCACCAACACTTGGTCAAATAATTGGAAGGCGGCGATGGTAATGATGATGAAGTTGAAGACCATCACGTTGCGCAGGCCCGGAAGAGTGATATAGAGGAATTTTTGCCAGGCGTTAGCACCATCGATGCTGGCAGCTTCATAGCGCTCTTCCGGGATCTGCTGCAAACCCGCCACAAAAAGCATCATTTGGAAGCCGGCGCCCTGCCAGACGGACATAATGATGATCGCCCACATGGCAACGCCTGGATCGCCCAGCCAGTTTACAGGTTGGATCAGCCCAAAACTGGCTGCCTGGATCATTGCGTTCACCAGCCCATTATTTACATCGTACAGATACCTCCAGACAGTGGCAACAACCACCATGGAGGTCACAACCGGTGCGAAATACATGGTCCGGAAAAAGTTTTCGCCGCGTAATTTTTGGGTCACCACCAGCGCCAGGAGCAATCCTATTGCTGTTTGCAGGGGAATGACCACGATGGCGAAGAAGAAGTTATTGACCAGGGAGCGCATAAAAATAGGGTCAGCCGCCAGGACGACATAACGGGTGGGCCCCAGATCGAGAGTAAACCACTCGGTCAGCCCGGCATATTGTGGATACTTTTCTTCATCCCGGGTGTAGGTACGTGACCGCTCGTATACAAGCTGTCCTTGCTCATCACGCTGGAGCTGACCGGTACTCTCGTCGATCAATGGTTCCAGCGGTAGAACGCCCATGCGAACCAACCGCAGGTAATTCCGCGCGCCCACAAATTCTGTTGGGTTGGCAGAGATCAGACGCTGGTTGGTAAAGCTGAACCAGAACCCGGCGAAGAATGGACCGATCAGGAATATCAGCAAGAGCAGAAATGCCGGAGATCCCATGGATAATCCATATACCAAATCACTTTTCTCTTGTTTTTCCATGGGAGAAGTTGCTGATTTTGTCAATTGCGCAGTTGCCATGGTTTGCTCCTTCCAAACTTTAGTTAGGTGCCTCCAGTGGTACCTGGAAGCTTGCGGATTCAAGACCATACATCTCGAGAGAATCGAGTGTGGCTTCGCCGCCATCCGAAAAAATCTCGAGCCCGCTGTTC
>DATKED010000066.1:0-9806 GCA_035512375.1 Anaerolineales bacterium | reverse complement strand
GTTCGTGCTCATAGCGATTATCATCGCAGGCTTGCTTGAAGGGCGTGTATCCAAGCGGCTGGTCGCGCAATTAGGGAACACCGGCGCGCTGATCGGATTTGTTGTCATCGTGATCAGTGGTATCTTAATTAACAAAAATGTGTTTTATACTGGTGTGTCACTCTTAGGCATTGGCACCGGGCTTTCCACGGTTGCGAATCTCTCACTGATGTTCGATCTCACGTTGCCGGGCATGGTGGGACTCTACATTGGCGCATGGGGATTCTCTAATGCGCTTTCGCGTTTAACGGGATCGATTCTCGGTGGTGTGGTGCGCGATGTGGTAACGCAGGCAACGGGTCTGGCATTGAGTGGATATCTGGTCGTCTTTGGTATCGAAGCACTCATGCTGCTCATCGCTACGGTTATGCTCTACCGGATTAATGTCAATGCGTTTAGAAAGCAAGTCGAAGAACCAACCTTTGTGGAAAAAGTGGCAATGGCAGCGGAGTAACTATGGACGAATGGCTTTCCCTCAGCGCCGCAGCAAAATTGCTCGGCGTACATCCAAGTACTGTCCGGCTTTGGTCCGATAAAGGAGTCCTGCCCACGCACCGCACGTCAGGTGGACATCGTCGTTATCGTCGCAATGAAGTCTTGTTGTGGGCAAAGACCGCGCGTGAAATACGCGTCGAGCCTGAAAGTATTATGCACACTGCCATGAAAAATGTTCGTGTGCAGATCGGTGAAGCGAATCTGGAATCGCAGGGCTGGTATCAAAAATTGGATGAGACTGCCCGCCGGCAATACCGTGAAAGCGCCCACTCCCTTTCACAGGGATTGATGACCTATCTGGCTTTAGAAAACGGTGATGACTTCGAAGCGCATGCCATCGGCTACGAATACGCCTCGCGTGCCCGCCGCTACGGTCTCAGCGAAGTCGATGCCACGCGCGCTTTATTGTTCTTCCGTAATGCGCTGATCGAATCGGTCATGAAAGTGTATCGCGAAGCCAATATCCTTTCGGGGAAAGCCTGGGAAGATATGCTTCATAAGATGCATACGTTCACCGACCAGATCCTGGTCAGCCTGTTGGAAACGTATCATAAGCTGGAAAACGCCAACCATTAATTGATCAATTTCTTATAGTATTCTTATTGTCCATGGCGGGTATGGGAATGGCTTTCACGCTATAATAATATTATGTCTATACTTGATATCCCTCCCTTTCTTGCAACGAGGCGTAACCATGCCGTGGAACACGCCACGCTAAAGATCCTTGCGCGCAAATACGAAGACAAAAACCTGGCCGGGCATTCCAATCCCACAGGTTTCTTCCTGTTTGGTGATCTGGCCATGAACGATATTCGCAACGCGATCAATGAAGCGATGACCCGGCTGCGCGCGGGGGAAAGCGAACTCGCCATCCACCCTGGTTGTGGAACGAATCTCGCCGCCTCGGCCCTTCTCCCTGCAACCTTTGCATGGGTCCCAGTTCAAGGCACGCGCTCCCTCCGGTGGCGGCTTCTGCTGATCCCCGTCGCTTTGATATTTGCCGTCTTTGGCTATTTACTGAGCAAACCGCTTGGTCCGTGGCTGCAGCGCAACGTCACCACCGAGGCCGATCTGGGGAACTTGCAGCTTATGGATGTTACCCACGTTCGCAAAGGCGTTTACCGAGTCCTCACGAAATAAAAACTCGGTGGTCGAGTAGGGCGTTCGGGTTTCGAGACGGCTCTGCCTACTCAACCAGCGCAACGCCCGTACTGAGACCATGCCCAACCTCTATTTCCTCTTCGGCAACGACGAATTTGCCATCACGCGCAAGCTCAAAGAATTTGAGTCAGACTTTCCCGATCCCACCAGCGCGGATATGAACACAGCGCGCCTCGATGCGCGTTCGACCAGCGAAGACGACTTGAACAACGCGGTCAATGCCATGCCGTTCCTGGCCAAGCGACGATTGGTACTGCTGCAAAACCCCTCCTCTAAATACAACAATGTTTCCACACGCAAGAAGTTTCTCGAGTTCATCGAGAAAACGTCAGAGACCACGCGCCTGGTGATATATGAATCTGTCGAGCCGAAGGAAGCAGAGAAACACTGGCTGGTGAAGTGGGCGGAGAAAAACAGCAAGTTGATCCAAACCAAAGCGTTCATGCATCCGCGGCTGAAAGATATGACAGGCTGGATCGTCAATGAGACGAAGAACCAGGGCGGAAAGATCGAGCCGCGCGCCGCAGAAATGCTCAAGGATATGGTTGGCGTGGATACGCGTCAGGCAGGGATGGAGATCTCCAAACTGCTGGCATACGTCAACTGGGCGCGACCAATAACCAGTCAGGATGTGGAGGCGGTCTGCATCGTCACTTCCCAGCAATCGGTGTTCGATTTTGTGGATGCGCTGGCGAATGGCAACGGTAAATTGGCACAGCATCTTTTGCATCGTCTACTTGAGACCGAGGATGAATTTTCCCTGTGGGGCATGGTCGTGAGGCAGTTCCGTTTGTTGATCCAGGCGCGCGAAATTCTGGATGGACGCGGCAATCAAAACGATGTGGCGCGCGCGCTGGGCGTGCATCCATTTGTCGCCGAGAAGGCAGCCCAGCAAGCGGCACGTTTTTCGATTGAGTCGCTTGAACACATTTATCGGAAGTTGCTAAAGATCGACGAGGGGGTAAAAACAAGCCAGGTCACGCTCGACCTGGCTCTGGATACTCTGGTGGTTGAACTGGCTGGAAGATAGTTTATTGCGCGCCGGTACGTATCACGACAATTTTATCCACGCTCGATTCCGCTCCCCAGATTTCACCCGGTCTTCCCAAAATTTGGCGGACTGAGGCGTTCGGGCTGGGCAATTCGAAAGTGGTAAACGTTTCAGAAGTGGGGTCGAAGCGCACAAGAGAATTTCCGCCGAAGTCACTGAGCCAGACCATATCCTGATCGTCCACATAAACAGCATAGGCTTGCGGTCCGCTGCCCGGCAGTTTCCATTCCTGCCACGAATCAGTGGCGGGATCATAGACCGAGACTTGTCCTGAATTCCACTCGCTGACCCAGACCCGTCCCTGCGAATCAGACCAGACGCGCCGTGCACCCTGACTTGACGTGGGTGGCTCCAACACTGTTGCCTCGCTCGTTTGCGGGTCGATGCGGCCAACATAACTGTTCGCCAGCGAGGCGTAGTAGATGACCCCATTGGGCGTGACCGTGATCCCGTACGGACCGCGTCCGCGTGGAGCGTCGAAGACCTGCATATCGCCGGTTGACGGGTCCAGGCGACCGTAGATGCCATTCTGCCCCGTAAACCAGAGGATACCGTTCGTGTCGAAGGCTGCCGTATTGAGATTGGCGTAGCCGCTCCCATCCGGCAGCGGGAACACCCGGACATCCTCCGTTTGTGGGTCGACGCGCACGATCGCGTTCAAACCGCTGTCCGTGATCCAGGGCGCTTCATCCGGACCGACAATGACTCCGTGCGGTGAGGAACCCGACCCAAGCGGGATGTGACGCGTCTCGCCTGTGACCGGGTCAAGCTTGCCCAACGCGCCGGAAATCTGCGCGGTGTACCAGACACTTCCATCGGGAGCGGGCGCTACATCATGCGGGTGTGTCCCGGGTGGGACAGGGTATTCCTGAATCTGCGGAAGTTCGGAGGCTGGCATTGTGCTTTCGGCACCTGGGGCTTCCGTGAGAGCTGCCTCTGTTGATGTCTGCTCGGCGACGGTCGGTTCCGCGACAACTGGCGGACTACTCAATTCTGTGGGAGTGACCGGCGCACTGGTGCATCCTGCGAGCAGGACGACAACCATAAAAACAAGACTGATACGTACCATATTCTCTCCTGTCTCTAAAGCGTTTCACACGGTAAACAGTCTACATCATAATTTGCTTTATTGAAACCGCAAGCACTCGCGGGAACTGAATAAGATGAAGGAGCAAATCCCCCCGTTTCAGGGTGTTTTGTTCGCAGCCTCGAGGATCAGGTCCGTAACAGCGGCAGGGTCGACCAGCATGTGAAAGTGACCGGCGTCCAGGTCATGGGTCTGCCAGCCTGCCTGGTGTGCCTGCGCGGCGGGTCTTTCATATGGTGCGCTAAACTGGATATAGATGCAAGGCGCATCTGGCCAGCTATCAAACACAGGAATGGATTCGGTAAAGAATGGCAATCCGCGCGGGTGAAGTTCGGCGACCATTTGCCTGCGCAGCGAATCGTCTGGGATGATTTCCTGCAAATCGTCAAAGCTCCAGGTTGGGAAACGCTCTCCTCGCTCAAGCTCCTCCTGGAACTGCTCCGCCCATTCAGGGTCTTCAGATTTCATCAAATCGAGGCGGGTGGCGCCATGCCGCGGAATGCCTGCATCCACAAGCACATAACTATGGACTGGATTTGGGATGGACTGTCGGATGGCAGGGAGCAAAGGACCCGCGCCGCTGTGAGCTACCAGTGTCATGGAAGTGTCTTTGGGCACGTGTGCCAGTGCCTGTGAAACTGAGTCGGCATGCTGTTTCCAAAACGGATCCTTGGAGCCGGGTGAATCTTTTAGCGGCGGAACGAGAACGTCGAAGCCGCGTCCCTTTATCTCCTCGGCGACGAGACGCCACGTCAGTGGGCCGACCAGAGGACTGTGAATGAGCACATACACACGGTTATTGTTAATCAATCGCGCTGCGTTACCTCCACCCGTAACTTTGCCTTCATGACCTGATCTTCCAGGGTCATTACCCTTGTCCCTTTGGAGAGCGGGATCATCTTGAACCCGCTTGCCAGCAATTTGCCGCCCACCCGTTCATCTGATAAAAATGAACTATATTCCAGTTGGAAATGCGGTAGATCCTGTTTGCTTTTTACTACTCCGAGAGCCATACGAGATGGGCGATCCACCAGGGCGCCCGAATCGGCAAAACCATCGTAAATAATGTATGGACGTTCCTGCAGGCGTTGTTTCAGTTCGACCAAGGTGCGCGGCAATGGCTGGTTTTCAGCTCGCTCACTGATCTCGTTCAGGTGGGTGTTGATCCCGCGCGGTTTGACGAAGTAATGAAAGAACAAACTGCCATCACCCACCCTTTTGCCCGGATTTATTTCAACATCTGTGATCAGAAGACGCACGTAAAGATCCCCGAACAGAAATCGCCGCAAGGCTTGATAGGCATCGTGATTTTCGCGTATACCATGTTCGCCCGAGTGGGTGTTATAAACGTACGCATAGGGATGGTTCTCCAGGTATGCCTCTCGCTGATCCACGATCCCATCGGTACGCGGCAGATGGCGCGCCACCGGGTAGTAATCGTTGTGCCGGGTCCCGATCAGGCAAAAGACATCCGTCGTAGCCAGGTCAAGAGAGGGTTGAGGGTTTTGTCCACCCAGGAATCTACTTACCCATTTTGGTGTGAAGAACTGAATATCATCATCGCGCAGACCGGGTAAAAAGCGGAGCAGCCCGGCAGCCGAAGCATAACGAGCACCTCCATGTGGTGTGGACATGGTCATGAACCGGGCTACATTCTCCGCTGCTCCGAACAGGTTGTACTGAATAGCAAAGCGCGAGATCAACCCTCCCATGGAATGTCCCACCAGGGCAACCTTTTTCAGATCCAGGCCTGGCGCTTCCGTTCCATCTGAAAGGCGGTGGCATGTGGGACACGCGATCTGCTCGATCTTCAGCGCCAGAAGTGCGGCGTAATAGGGAATCCCGACAAGATCGTCCCTTGCCGGATATTCCACCGGAAAGTTGCAGCGGCGCAGCTCCTCTGCCAGCAACTGTTTTACGGGGATCGACAGTTGTAAATGCTCGGAGTTGTACTCGTAATAACGGAAAATCCATAGCGACTTGTTCAGCGCCACTTCCCTCAGTCCCGGCGGCGATGTTTCCCCGGGCGCAGGCGGTTTCATTCCGAGGAAATTCTTAAAATCGGCGAGCTCTTCATCATTGGATGCATCGTAATAACTGAAGTCTTTAACGAGCCGCATGACCAATCCCTCGAAATTGAGCTCCGTATTACGGAACTTGATCCAGCCATCCGGATCGTTATACCGGCGACCCGTGTTCCAACCCACATAGGGATCACGCTCATCGGCTGCGCCAAAGTCTCGGACGAGATCACTGGGACCTCCCCAGCCGTGAACGAAAATAATGGGAAAGAACTTCGGCATTGGAGCCTCCTTTGGTCGCGTTAGAACAGTGTTTCCTGTTTTGGTTCGTCTTCTTCACCCAACCCTTTCCACCCATACTTCTTCATATCTACTTTGTCTTTTACAAATACCACCCCCTCTTCTTCAAGCAGAGTGCGCTGTCGTTCGGCACCGGGGCGTTCGCTGATCTTCCCTTGTGAGTTGATGACGCGTTGCCACGGCACGTCATCGGGGCAGGCTGCCATCGCGCCGCCCACCCAGCGCGGACTGAATGCCTTGTAGCTATCGAAGTCCACGCCCATTGGCGGAGGGATCATCAGCGCGATCTGTCCATAGCTTGCGACCTTCCCACGCGGGATCTGGCGCACAAGCTGCCAGACTTGTTCGTAATAGGCTTGCTGGTTGGGAGGGGAGGAAAAGCGCATGGTAATCAGGGATTGGTAACTGGTAATTGGAGAATAGAGACCTGGAGATTTGTCCTGAACTATGTTGAGGGAGTGGTAAATTGGCCGCCGGTGACTTGCTGCTCCAGTAATTGACGAGATGAATTGAACTTTAATTCCACTTCGATTTGCTGGAAGCAAAGGCTGCTGCCTATCAGGACTTTACGCCCAAAATATACACTGTTATCTTCATAGTCAAGACTGAGATCGTTGTCCAGGTCCACGCGGCCTTCGAGGATCTCGCCGCATCGATTGCATTTTACGTTGAAGACGTAATAGCGTTTTTCGGGTTTGGAAGTCACACCGCCAAAGAGTTTTTTGAGGAAGCCCATTTTGCACCTCTCTTTCCATTCAATGCCGGTGGTTGAGTGGTCCCGCGTGTTCTTTGCAGGACATATCGAAACCACCACTAACCAAAATAATCTTGCTTGCATGCTGGTTTCGATATGTCTTCGGTCATTCAACCAGCGGATCTTTGCAACGACATCAACTCTTCAAAATCGATTCTATCCTATCCAGCTCATCATCACTGAAATTCAAGTTATTTAACGAGGCTAGATTGTCTTCCAGTTGTCTCACACTGCTCGCGCCGATCAACGCGGAGGTGACGGCGGGTTTTCGCAAAACCCAGGCGACCGCCATCTGCGCCAGGGATTGTCCGCGTTCTTGTGCAAGTTCGTTAAGCTTTTGGACTTTGGGCAGGTTCGCTTTGACATCGTCAGGTGTGAGCCAGACGCGCTCTGTTTTGCTGGCGCGCGCCCCGGTGGGGATTCCTTTTAGATAACGGTCTGTCAACTGTCCCTGCGCGAGAGGCGAGAAGACGATACAGCCGATCCCCTCGTCGAGCAGGACATCCAGCAGGCCGTCCTCCACCCAACGATCGAACATGTTATAGGACGGCTGGTGGATCAGACAGGGGGTTCCCATCTCTCGCAGGATTTGCCCGGCCCGCCGCGTTTGGTCTGGGTTGTAGGAGGAGATGCCCACGTAAAGAGCCTTGCCCTGCCTGACGGCGGAGTCGAGCGCGCCCATCGTCTCTTCCAGTGGAGTCTCGGGGTCGGGACGATGGCTGTAGAAGATGTCCACGTAATCGAGCCCCATGCGCTTGAGGGATTGGTCGAGGCTGGCGAGCATATATTTGCGCGACCCCCATTCGCCATAGGGACCCGCCCACATGTCGTAGCCCGCCTTGGTGGAGATAATGAGTTCGTCGCGGTAGGGTTGAAAATCCTGCCTGAACAGGGTGCCAAAGTTCTCTTCGGCAGAGCCCGGCGGCGGACCATAGTTGTTGGCGAGGTCGAAATGCGTGATGCCGAGATCGAAGGCGCGGCGGGCGATGGCACGTCCGTTCTCAAGGATGTCGCGTCCGCCGAAGTTGTACCACCAGCCCAGCGAGATCTGAGGAAGTTTGAGTCCGCTGTTTCCTGTGCGGACGTAGGTCATTTTGTCGTAACGGGAGTCGGAAGCGAGGTAGGGCATAAATATTCCTTTGCATGAGTAGTAGAGGCGAACGGCCGTCCGCCTCTACTTGTAAATCAATCGAAAACGTTCACACACCAGCGGCATATCTTCTGAAAACTCTTTGTCTATTTTATGAAGAACGCGCGAAAAATAATTTTTATGCTCTTCACGCCAATAGTTTAAAGACAGATCGCCTTCGCCTTCGTCACGGGCGAATTCTGCACCTACCTCATTATATTTGTGAATGGAAATTTCAATAGTCTCAACAATGCAAAGCGGTTCCCCGCGCCCGTTAAGTGCAATGGTTAGATATCCGGTTTTTGGGATTGGATTCCCTTCTGCTTCCCATTCCCAAAGCGCAGAACAGGTGGCAGTTTTGGTTCCCTGAACGATCAGCGCTCCCAGTTCATCTGCCATTACAGGTCCATCTCCCCAGCCTTCTGCGAGGTATGAGCTTGCCCTGATTTAATGGACACAATTAATGTCCGTGCTGTTGTTCAAACTCCACGGGGCTGAGATAGCCGAGGGTGGAGTGTAAGCGTTGGCGATTGTACCAAACTTCAATGTATTCAAAGATGGTTGTGCGTGCTTGGGCATGCGTGATGAACTGGCTGGTGACACATTCAGCTTTCAGCGTGCCAAAGAAACTTTCGGCAACCGCGTTGTCGTAACAATTGCCAACCCGGCTCATGCTCAATTGAATGTTGCGGTCTGCCAAACGGTTCTGGTAGGCAGAGCTGGTGTATTGGCTGCCCTGGTCGGAATGATGAAGTAAAGAGGCATCTGGCTGGCGGGTCTGCAATGCCATCTGCAAGGCGGTTTTTACCAGAGCAGTATTCATTTGTGGGGACATGGCCCAGCCCACTACCTTGCGGGAAAACAGATCCAGAATGATTGCCAGGTACAACCAGCCTTCTGCCGTATCAATGTAGGTGAAATCACTGACCCATTTGGTGTTGATCCTTGTTGCAGAAAAGTCCTGGTTCAGACGGTTGGGTGCCGGGATCACACCTGGCTGACGCTGGGTAGTCACAGGATGCCTTCTGTGTCGCTTTGGCGGGCGAATGCCTTCTCTGCGCATCAAACGTGCCACGCGATGGCGTCCACAAGCAATTCCCTGGCGTAGGAGACTTGCCCAGATGCGTGGACTGCCATACGTCTGGCGACTAATTTTGTATTCCACCCGGATTTGCTCCACCAGCACCTGGTTCTCCAATGCGCGTGGACCTGCCTGCTCTGACCGCCAGGCATAGTAACCGCTGCGGGTCACACCCAGCAACTGGCACATGCGTTTGACACTGAACTCCTCTCGATGCTCACGAATGTACTGGTATCTCATTCGCTTTTCCGGGAGAAAATATTGATTGTTTTTTTTAGGATCTCGCGCTCTTCTTCCACTTCTGCCAAGCGCCGCCGCAGTCGTTTGATCTCGCGCTTGGCCGCTTCCATGTCACTCAACTCCAAATGAGCTTGCTCTGCCTCGTGCGAGATCACTTGATACCGATCTCGCCACTTCACCAGCAACCCGGGCGTGATCCCCAGATCGCGTTCGATCTGCCGCGCTGTTTTTCCGCTGCTCTGGAGCAACTCCAAGGCTTCCAGCTTAAATTCTTCCGTGTACGTCCGATAGCCTGTTTTCTTTTCGTCCATGATCCTGCTCCTGTTCTTCCGAGTCTACTGGATATGGACATTTTTCGTGTCTACTTTATCCGGGGAAGCCCAGTAATGGCAATATTGCTGTGCATCATGTTGCGCGAGAGAGCATGGTATTCTGCCATGGTTTTACA
>DATKED010000065.1:0-16190 GCA_035512375.1 Anaerolineales bacterium | reverse complement strand
CAATAATTCGAGCGCATTATCATTGTATTCCGGCGGGACCCAGTAATTGAGCACAACGCCATCGGCGATCTCTCCCGTCAGTTCCATCATGAGGTCGCCTGTGGCACCGATCATAATGGGGATATTGCGCGGTTCGCGTCGCCCATGGACGACATCCAGTTCAATGCCTTCCACCTGATGGAATTCTCCGTGAAATGTGACTCGTTCCATGTTCAGCAGGCGGCGCATTACATCGACGGTCTCGCGCATGGCCTTCAATTGTTTGCGGCGTTTGATGCCCACGTTGCTCGCCAGCGGATCCCACCATGCGCCGATCCCACAAATGATGCGGTTAGGCGCCAGATCATCCAGCGTAAGGAATGTGGCAGCGAGCAGACCAATGTTGCGAGTCCAGTTGTTGATCACACCCGAACCGACCTTGATCCGTTCGGTAACGGCGGCATAGGCAGCCATCGGGACAATCGCATCCCGAACCAGCCGCGATTCCGCCTGCCAAACGGCTTCAAAGCCTCGGGCTTCGGCGTAGCGCGCATATTCCAATCCATCCCTGAGATCATGAGAGTCCTGCAGGTATAGTGCTACTCTTTCCACGGTGACGATCCTCCATTCGTTGGATGATGGTACAGACTAACTCAGTTTTTTGGGATGCGGGAAATTCTTTTATTTACCTGATAATCATGGAATATTGATAATAATGGTCATTATACCTGAAAGTGGTTTTGAGGCTTTTCTGTTGACTACGCAAATTTATTGAGCTGGCGAAGCATGTTTGGGCAAGTAATGAGGAGTATCATCCACAGTGATTGTGAACATAATCACTATAAAGATAAGCCTAATCGTCCTATACTAGGCTTAAATTGATGGCAACGTTTCTCTTGTAAGGCTTTTTGAAGTGGAGATATACGATGGCTAAGCAGAGCGTGAAAGCAAAAGCAAAATCCTTGCGTGGCATTGAGAATTGCCGTGTCCTTGAAATCGGGGTGGGAAATTTTGCCGAATGCTTGCAGGAGGGACCGAGTACATGTTCCCATGCATTGCCTTTTGGATATTGCTTTCTTTGCAAGCATCCACGTTTGGACGAGATCATTGAGAACACAAAGAAATCCCAGAGATCGGCGGGAGTTCTAAAATAATCAGACAGTAATTTTGGCAGGACTGGTTCGGTAAAATGAAAAACTGTCCCTGATCTTTAGGGACAGTTTTTGTTATTGGAAACGCCTGACCTAGAGTGCTGCCAGTCTCTGCCACATTTGAGGCGCAAGTTCGCGCGAGCGTGCTGCGATCTGCTCCTCATCCATGGATAAAATCTTCTTGCCCTGCATCAGAATCTTCCCTTTGCAGACTGTGGTGTCTACCGTTGCATCGACAAGTCCAAAGATGAGATGTCCGAGGAAGTTCGCACCACTGAGCATTGTCGGAGGCTGGTAATCCATGATCGCAAGATCAGCAGGACGACCTTCTACGATTTCTCCCAAGCGGATACCGAATTGACGCTCGCAAATTTCCGCATTGTTTTCCAACAAAAGTTTCGGTGCCTCAAGAAAAGCGACACGGGGATCACTGTTCGCAAGCCTGTGCAGTAAATACGCACATCGCATTTGCGACAACATATCGGAAGACATGCCATCACTTCCCAAGCCGACCAGAACATTTCTCTTCAGTAGATCAAAAAGTCTGGTTACACCGACCGCGTTGTTCATGTTCGATTCGGGGTTGTGCACAACGCCCGTATTGGTGGCAGCGATCAAGTCCATTTCCGATTCATCGATATGGACGCAGTGGATGAAGAGAGATTTTGCTCCAGTGGCACCCATCTTGTCCAGCCGATGGACTGTCGGCATTTCATATTTTTGAAGCGAGTCTTCTCTGTCGGCAATGTCTTCCGCGACATGGATATGACATCCAACACCGGCATCCTTCGCAATGCCAACGCATTTCTCCAGCGTTTCGTCTGAGAGTGTGAAAGACGCGTGGAGCCCCATCATTGCGGCGATTTGTCCATCGCCTTTGCCGATCTTCTTGATGAACCGCTCGTTCTCCTCGATGCCGCCGCCCATGACATTCCGATCCGAGACTTCATAGCACAGTGAGGCACGGATGCCTGCCTGACGGACAGCACCTTCGATCAGGTCAAGCGAGCCATCGCGCATTCCGGGAGAGGCATGGTGGTCGATGACAGTCGTTGTGCCGTTGCGGATACATTCTATAAGAGGGATCTGCGCAGAAAGGGTAATGTCCTCCTCACTTAAGGCTTTATCCACTTTCCACCAAAGGCGCTCGAGGATTTCTACAAAGTTGGAAGCAGGTTCGCCAGGGATTGCCATGCCGCGTGCCATCGTCGAATAAAAGTGGTGATGTGTGCAGATAAACCCAGGCAAGACGATCTTGCCCGTACAATCTACAGCTTCTGCGTTCGGGAAACGCTTCTGTACTTCTGTGGCGCCACCAACTGCCACAATGGTTTCGCCTTCAGTCACGACCGATCCGTTCCAAATCACCTGGTTGTTTTCACCCAAGGTCACCACAATTCCGTTCTCAAATCTGGTTGTCATAATCAATCCTTTCACTTTGGCAGGTCTGGTTAGTTCTCAATCAAGAGGGCAAGTTCTTCGGGGCTGCGTTCCCGCAAGGCGATTGCGCCAGTAAAGCACTTCTTGGCGCAGATCGAGCACCCGATGCACAGGGCAGGGTCAGAGTGCGGGCGACCCTGATCATCCAATTGAATAGCGAGGTAGGGGCAGCGCGCGCAGTTTCCGCACGAGGTACAAAGATCGTAATTGAACTCTGAAATTTTCTTGACCGGCGAGAGCGCCATGAAATCTGTAATCGGATGCGGTTGGGCAATGCCTATCAATTCTTTCATACTCTTGATGCCACGTTCCTGCATCAGGAAAGCCGTACCTGACTCAAGGTCACGGACGATGCCGTAACCGTACTTGGTGGCAATCGTGCAGAACTGGACTGTCTTGACACCGAGGGCAAGGAAATCCATCGCGGCTTTGTACGTCATGGGTCCGCCATTGCCGGAGATTTCGATTCCCTGAGGGACGGCGTTTGCAAGCGTCAGATACGAGATGGGCGTGACCCCATCACCGCTCATTCCTGTCACGACGCCCTCTTCCCAGACACGCCCAGCAGCAGCGCGGAATGACAGGGTGGGGAAGGAGTTGGCGAGTGTGATGCCAGCTTTCTTCTCAGGATATCTGTCCAGAACTTTGCGGATGGCCCGCAGGATCGGGACAATGGATGTAACGGCTGCAGTCAGTTTGAAAAGCTTCGGAACGTCTGGTGAGCCAACTTCCATGATCCAATTGATGATTTTGGCTGTGAGCGCGGCATTTTGTGAGACGATATCGCCTTCGGTCCCGTCTCCGCCCTGCGGACAGGATAATGAGTATTCGATTCCCATCACACCACAATCTTCGAGTTTCTTTGTATTCGATTGCCAGCCTCTTCGATCGTTCTCATCGTGACCGGAAACCGGTCCACCTGTGGATGCCATGGTCAGCCGATCGGGCCACTTCTTGATTAACCGCTCCACTTCGCGACAGACGCGATCGAGCGGATGTCCTGAGACATTGTCAGAGTTGCCGTAGGTCAGTGCACTGAATGTGAACATGTATTCAGATGGGATATGGATTGGCACATTGTCGAACGCGGTCTTCATGATCCCGCCAGCCCAGCCGTGTTCGTAGGCTTTATTCATCTGTTCAAAGCCATCGGTCAACGGAGAGGCGGAGAGCAGATATGGTGAGTTGATTTTGCGTCCGAAGAAATCTGTTTCCAGGGAGACGGGAACAGGGTTATAGCCCGGCATTGCAAAATAGGATTTGGTCGCCTTTTTGATTTCAGGTTTTTCCTGCTTCTTGAGCCAGGCATCAATTTCGGTGGCTGTGTTTTTGCCTGAGGCAACCGCCTCTACAACTGTCGTGGGACCGTTCGAGATATCGCCTGCGTAAAAGAGACCATCCACCTCTTCTCTCGAGATATTCGAACGCATCCCGATCGCCATGACTACCGCATTGAAATCCGTTCTAATTCCTTCCGTTCCATCAATGTCGCGGACATTTGCAGGTTTGAAGGATTGACCTTCGAGCAGTTTTACTTTCTTAGTTTCAATTCCGGAAATACCTTTACCGTCTGTTCTGATCTTGCCAATCCGCATCCGCCCATTGACTTCGATATCATAGTCAACCAGTTCCTGTCGTTCTGCGGCCGTCAATGGCATTTCGGAGAGTTTCTCCAGCATGAATAACTCAACCTGTGTTGCGCCGCGTTCTTTGGCTGTGATCGCGCAGTCTACGGCAGTTGCGCCGCCGCCGATGATTGCTACGCGGCCGTCGAACCTGTAAGCTTCTTTATTCGAAAGGAGATCGACCATTCTGATTGCAAGGTTCTCATTTTCAATGCGAAGTTCGATCGGCTTCCATAGACCGGTCGTGACACAGACTGCATCATAGCCTTGCACAAGTAATTGTTTTGGGTCTTCCACTTTCACGCCGGTCTTCGCTGTGAACGAGCCGAGTGAGAGCAAAAAGTCGATATCAGATTGAACAACATTCTTGTCCAGGCGCTGATCAGGGATCAGGTTCATCATGCCCCCAAGTGTGTCGCGGCTCTCGAAAATGTCCACAGCGTAGCCAAGCTGTCCCAAGACGGAGGCAACTCCAAGTCCCGCTGGACCGCCGCCGATTACTGCTATCTTTTTTCCATTGGGAGTGGGTATGGAGAACTTTGGAATTCCCCCGAGTCTTTTCGCCATTTCAACAAGAGTTGCCTGAACTTTCGGGATGTTGATCGACCCGTCGAACTCCTTTCGCGAGCAAGCCGCCATACAGAATCGATCGGGGCAAACGAGACCACACACACCACCCAGCGGATTGCTGCTCATGATCTCTGCCGCGGAACGCTTGATGTCAGATGGATTTCCAACGCGAGCTGCCATTATGAAGTCAAATGGTGAGCAGTTGACTGGGCAGGCGTTTGTGCAGGGTTTTTCCTCACAGTATTCACATCTAAGCAATTCGGTCTGGAGTTGGTGTTTGGTCATGATTCGGGAATCTACATTGCCGTTCTTTTGCATGGAACACCTCAATTCGGAAGAAGAGCTGGTTTTTTTGTGTCAAAAATCACATATCCATTATAGCATTTGTCAGACAGGAACCGAGTGAAAAAAATCCGTTTCCAGATGGTGTTATGTCACATTAAACCGTATAGTCAACTTTGGCGATTAATTTAGCTCGTGAGAATAAATTCAGCAAAACAAAACAACTCTCCAACATGTTGCTTGGAGAGTTGCAGTTTTTCAGGTGAGTCTTCGATCAGGTAATCTTCGTCAGTTCAAAATTTCGAACAAGTTCCAGATCTTCGGGTAAATCGAGATCCAACCCGAGTGTGGGGAGGTTTACGATTTCAAGCCTGGCGCCGGCTTCCTTTGCGCGCTGACAATGACGTTGAAAGGAATCCTCACCAAAGTCATATTCGATCAAGCCTGAAGGTGAGATTAATAAGGCGTTCGTGCCTGTTCCATGCCTGTCTGGGGCGATGACGACTGCAGGTGGCTCCCCAGCACGCTCGATTAGAGCAAGCACATCGTTGCGTGTGACCAATGGAAGATCAGCAGGCAGGATTAAGACGGCGCCGGTCGCATAAACCTGTGCAATGACCGTTGCGCGCTTGAGGGCAGTGTTCAATTCCGGCTGGCCATCTTCCCGGACTGTACGCGCTCCGTACTGGCGGGCGATCGCCAAAGCCTGTGGATCACGGCTGATCACCAGAACCTCTTCCACTTCTTTCAGGTCGGAAAATGTCTTCAGGGTATTTTGTAAAAGGGTGCGATTGAGTTCCGTCCGCTCATCTTCAGATAAGGCGCCAGCCAGACGCGATTTGCCGCGCCGTAACGGCTTTACAGGCACAATTGCCCAAAGTGTCATAAGTCAGTTCCAATAAACTTTAGGATATCCATAGCCAATCGTTCTCTATCATCATGACTGTTCATCAGCGTATTTGTTACAAGTGTACACATTTGTAAACTCCTGATTCTTGTTTCCAGTTGTTCATCGATCCTATCCAACACAAACCCGGTCGCCAGATCACCGTAGTGCCTGGCAACAGCGACCGCGGATGACTCGAGCCCCAATTCGCGATACATCTTCGCGGCAGGACCTTTTACCGTCTGCCCGCCAATAATCGGCGAAACTGCAACAACGGGCTTCTCTGTAGTTGTGATGATCTGCAGGATTGGATCAATGCTCACCCAGGGATTCGACGGACAAATAATGACAGCATCTGCGGATTGGATCGCCTCACGCGTCCCGGGAGCGGGCTCTGCTCGTTCGACACCGTCAAACCGAAAGCCTCTCACGGGCGGCTCACAACGGCGATGTACGAAATATTCCTGAAACGCCAGATCCCCTTCTTCTGTTTCGACAATCGTTCTTACTGGCTGATCAGACATCGGCAGGATGGTATGTTCGATCCCCCATGCCTGACAAAAGTCTTTCGTAATTTGAGATAGACTCTGCCCCTCTTTCAACCGACGTGTTCGTTCGAGGTGCGTACCCAAATCCTGATCGCCCAAGCGGAACCAAGCCGGTCCACCGAGCTTCGAGGCATTCTCGATGACATTCCATGTTTCATTGATTCTCCCCCAGCCCGTTTCTGGATTTGCCAAACCTGCGAGCGTGTAACAAACCGTATCCAGATCAGGACAAATGTACAAACCATAGTGTTCGAAGTCATCGCCGGTGTTGACGATCACTGTGAGGTCTTCAGCAGGGAGGATTTGAGCGAGTCCATGGGCTAGTTTCGCGCCACCGACTCCGCCGGCTAATGCAACAATTTTCAATTCACATCGCTCCAGCCGTCGTGCGCCGCTTCGCGGCTCTTCGAAGAGGTAGCGAATGTATTATTTGTGCGCGGTGGATGGCGCACCGAGCGTTCATAGAAATGAAGAAACACTGTCGATATGTTTTCTTTCACGCAATTCTGGACTTTCATTTGGATATCCCAGCAAGAACATGGCCTGTGGTTCCCAGGTTTCGGATAAATTCAAAGCTTTCTGAATCGTCTCCTGGGCAAACAGGGGCGAGCAAACCCAGACGCTGCCCACGCCTGCCGCGTGCGCGGCAAGCAGTAACTGCAACCCTGCAGCAGCGACCGATTGGATTGCCATCATCCGCTCGGCGTGTTGACGTTTTGCGTCAGGGTATGAATCCATTTCGCTCATGTCGAGGCATAGCAAAATCACGACTGGCGCGGACGCAATGCGTTCTTTCGAGCGTTTGATCTGTGCCTGTATTTTTTCGGGAGAGATGCCATCTCGCAGCAAGTCGCGTTCGAAGTCAATTGCCATTGCAACTGCCAGCTGGTTTTTGACGGATAAATCCGTCACTACGCAAAATCTCCACGGCTGACGGTTGTGCGCGGAGGGCGCATACGTTGCAGTGGAGAGAATGCTTTGTATAACAGAATCAGGTACCAGGTCCGGTTTGAAGCGACGGACCGAGCGGCGACTCCGTAAAAAGTTGTGAATGTCAATCGTTGTGAGGGTCAAAGTGGATGGGTTTGATCCTGTAGATGATCCGTCGTTGCCCCGTTCTGTACGTCCAGGGCTTGTTATAGTATTTGAGCGCAAGCCGGTTGATGTGCTCATCTGCTCCTTCTTTTGTAAATCCAACAACTTCACCGCGCACGCCAAGATAGCGATCCTGGTCGTCTGGGTCTTGAATGACCATCGCAACCTGGGGCCGAGATTTCATGTTCTTATCTTTTCTCCGTCCCTCATTGGTGTTAATAAGGATATGTTCGCCGTCGGTACTAAACCAGACCGGCGTCACTTGGGGCGAGCCATCAGGCATAATGGTTGCAAGATAGAGCAGAGCCTTTATTTCTTCTTTGAGGAGATCATGAAAATCAGTTGGGAAGGTCATTTTCCACCATTGGGTTTGGGATGTAGAGTGTATGCATTTCGTTGTGAAAATCACGAATGACTTGAATATCTTCTTCGTTGCAGCCGATCAATAGTTTAATCTCCGCATCTCGTTTAAGTGTATCAAATGTGCATAAGATTCCTGTTAGCATTTTGGCGCCTTCCTCCTCCATCACTGAGTTTGCCGAACCAAGCCACACATCTATTCCGTCACCGTCACTGGAATTTGTATTTTCGAGATAGCCATAATCAAGAGGATAAATAAGCCTGGGATAGCGAGGATGTGGACTTTCTTTGGGTCTGTCGATTACGATGGGAGTGGTTGCGATCAGTGCGGTCATTTCATGCCAGAGGAAGTATCAGCGATCATGTGTAACGTTTCCTGTATGAGGTGCCAAATATTAGCGAAACAGATCTTGTTCTTTGGGACGAATTAATTCCTGCAACGAACCCTCGCGGAGCGGATAGGGAAACCCGCGCACGTGTACCACGGGCGTACCCTCGGCGACCTGTCCCATCATGAGGGATGCGGCGGCAGCCAGCTCATCCGCTACGCCGACCTGTGTGATTCTCAAAGTAAATCCAAAAAGATCCTGTTTGCCGCGCAAATCCTGGAGACCAGGCAGGCCGGCGATCCCAATTGCAACGCCGACAGTTCCGTTGCGCCAGGCGCGTCCATGTGAGTCGATGATCAGGATGCCGACGCGCATTCCTTTTTTGGAACGGATCTCTTTGCGAATCATTTCTGCCGAATGGTCCGGTTCCGTGGGGAGGAGCAGCACCCACTCTTCATCCGAATCTCCCGCTCCCGCGACATTGGAATGATCTATGCCGGCGTTCGCGCACACGAATCCGAGTTTGTGTTCGACGATGATCGTTCCAGGCCGCGTCCGTAATATCGCATTGCTTTCCTGAAGGATAAGTTCAACCAGACGTGCGTCTTTTTCAGTTTTTCCTGCTAGTTCAATGGCGCGTTGCGATGGCGTAACGGCTGTCAGATTCACCATGCATCCCTCTGCTTTTGAGACGATCTTTTGTGCCAGCACAAGGATGTCATTATCTTCCAGCATAATATTATTTTCATCAAGCGCCCGGACAACAATATCCGCCAGGTTGTCGCCGTGGCGGATCAGGGGAATGCCAGAGAGGGGGGTGACGGTGAGAGGCATGTGCAGAATAATTTTAAGTGAAAATTAGCCCTTACAAATTTCGAGGTGCGCCAGTGATCTTAATCCCAGCATGTTTGGAACCGTGGAGCTTGTTGATGTTGATCAGCACACTGGTGAGCCCTTCAACAACGACAGAATTTTCTATGGGTCCGGCATCCCAGCCTGTTAAACCAGTCGCTTCGACCAGCGTCAGAACCTCCGTGCGCGCCTTTTTGCTTGTACCTGTCACCAGTACATCACATTCTATGGCCTCTTCACCCAGCAGATGCTCATGCGAAACATTCTGGAATGCTGCAGCAACCTCCACATCATCACCGACGATCGCCTTCGCTTCCTGCGCGGCAGATCCTGCAGCGGGCATCTGAACTTTGCTCAATTTCGGTGGGACAAGAGGGACAGTGACGTCAACGAGCAGCTTGCCTTTGAGAGCAACTTTCACGCTTTCCAACGTATCCCGATGTGCTGAATATGGTACGGTCAGGACAACAATGTCTGCCTGCTCGGCGGCTTCGAGATTGGTGGCGCCAACGACTGATGATGAACCCTCCAATAATTCCATGATTTCAGAGGCAACTGTCACTGCTTTTTCAGACGAGCGCGAGCCGATCAATACACGGTAACCTGCCTTGGCCCAACGGTAGGCAAGCCCCTTGCCTTCCTTACCGGTCCCACCCAGGACAGCGATTGTCAACAACAATGCTTCTTTAGTCATCAAATTCTCCTCTTATGAATCTTTCACAACTTCCTTTAGACTTCCTTTGCCAGTCCTCTCAAAAAAGGCGCGTGTTTATCGCGACCGGGATTTTTCGATCCTCATCAATTATCCCAATCCAAATTGATTGGGATGGGGAAGCTTAAATCCGTCTGCACCAATCTCTTCAATTGCATGGAAAGCCGATTCGCGGACTTCGGGATCCTCACCATACATGGCGTTATATATTGCACCAATAATGCCCTCGTTTGCCACGCGTTTGAGATAAGGCAACGCTGCCAGCCGCTCTTCCGTATCACCCTGCTTGAACGCGTTGAACAATACGTCTGTAGCCGGTCCGCCGCGTGGGATGCCTGTTTTTTGTTTGCCGGCAAATGCGATCAGCCAAGGCGACTCAGAAGGTGTGGTGAGCGGGCGCGGCACGCGTGAGTCTATGTTCTGCAGCTGCTCAAGATATTGATTGGCAAGGTTGCGCACCGCCCATTGATCGTCTTCCACCTGCATATGTTGAAGTATTTCAACTGCCCAGGGTTGACCAACGCGTGCCAGTCCATGGACGACTGCGCGGCGCACTAGGATATCTGCCAGGGTTGCGCCTTCCTTAAGGATGGCATGTCCTTCAACAGGATCATTTGCCAGGGCTTCTGCTGCTGCACGTCTCAATTCTTCATCACCCTGGAGCAAGGCGCGCGCGACAGCTTCCAGCGACTTCTCAGTTCCAATAGCAACAAGCGCAAGACAGATTGCGCGCCTGACCGAACCGACCGGTGCATGGATCAACTCCTCGAGAGCATCGATTGCCTTGACATCCTTCAACGCGCCGCTTCCAAGTGCCACGAGCGGGATCAATTCAAAGGATCTTGAGCTTAATAACTGACGGAAAAGGGTTGCCGCGCCCGGGTCGCCACTGGTGACGAACGCAGCCATGGCTTGTCCGCGCAGACTCATGGGCTGTCCTTCCGCCTGAAGGATCGCCAGTAAACTGGCAAAGGCTTTATTGCGCCACGCAGTTTCTTTCGGCGCATCCCGCAGCCAACGCGCAACAGCAAGACCATGTCTGTGGAGCGGAAGATCTGAATCCTTCAACATAATGTCCGCTACTGCGGAAGCGTCTCCCCGCGCAGCAAGGTAATGCAGGGATAAAGTCTTGCCGTCCCACTCAGGCAGTGCGAGTAGAGTCGTATCAGCATCGTTATCGCCAATCGCCTGACCGGCGAGATACCCATTTAAGACAGGATGCAGAAAGCGCATCTTATTATTCGAGTGTGAGATCAGCAATCCACTCTCGACCATTTTGCTCAGCAATCCATAAGTAGGGACAGCCTCACCCGCCTTTGACTTTTTGATCCTTATTTTTTGCGAGTCCGTAAGAGGAACATCCTCACCTGCCTCACCATCTGTGAGGGTCTCTGCACTCTCAATTGTCTTATCTTCCACAATGTCATATTGCTTCACCCAGGAACGTGCCTGCCGCGGGTCAAAGATCGGTTGTAACGTAAGCACGACCTGCATCGCGAGTAATTCGAGCGCCGCGACCGGCGTTCCACTGGGCGCAAGTCGTCTGACGTGTGTAGCGATCGAATCCAGGACACGCGGACCCAGGCTGTCGCCCGCGTATGCGCCCCAAACCTTCAGAGTCAGCTCAAAGGGAGTCAGACCGCTATTATCACTTGTCAGCCATGTGTTGAGCAGGACGGGGTCCACCTGTTCGGGACCTGTCTGTGTCCAGGCTTCCAATGCAACTGTCCGTGACCATAATTCTCCCCATTGATGAATAAAGCGAGAAGTTCTGAACGCACCCCATGCGATCAGTGCCAATGGACTGAAGCCGATCCTGATCAGGCCGTTGAGTTGATCTGCGCAGCCTGTTGTGACAATCCTTATCTTTGGATATGCCTGTACCAAAGCCTGAAACCATTCGACGACATTGCTTTGCCCCACAGGATCGAGTTCGTCGAAGCCATCGATCAGAACAAGTGCCTGTCCACTCTTAAGAGTTTGCTGGATGAATCCTGGCAAACGTCTTAAATCAAACATAGGCGCCCGTTCACTTGCAGCATTGATAATGGGGGTTGCTGGATCTTTCGATGTGTCAAATGGAAACTGGAGATCCGCGACATGATACAAATAGGGAACCGCCTCCAGTTCCGAGTTCGCAACCATCCCGACCTGGAGGTTGGCAGCCATGGAAGCCAGGTGCGCAAGCGCAACCGTTTTCCCAGATCCTGCTGCGCCAACAATCACAATATTCGATCCGCCTGCAATTGCTTCTGCCACTCCCAGGGTCGGCGCGCGATAGATCGCCGCAAGTTCGGGCCATGCCGGCATGTAAGGGAGTGTTTGCGAAATAATATCTTCCTGGATGCCTACTACGCCCGGTTCCACGCGTGCGGGCGGAGCAATCAAACGCGGTTCCTGTAATATTTCGTCAAGTGAAAATAGTGATGAGGCTAAATGCATCCCCTGAGCGCGGCGCAATGTGATGCGCCGATGGTTATCCTCCAGCCCGCTTGTCCGACGGACCTGGGCAGCTGCGCGTCCTTCTTTTGCATTCTCACGGATCTGTGCGAGCAATGGTCGTACGCGGCCCATAAGCCACGTGAAAAAAACACCCGTCAAGAATCCTGCCACAAAGTAGATGAGTTCTGGCCGAAGCATTAATTATTCCTGGTCTCGCGCAGGACAGGGTAAGAATGAAGTGACATCAATTTGCAAACAAAATTCGACCGCAAGTCGGGCAATGGAATAACTGGCTCGTTGAGCGCGCATTCTGTTGCTGTGAAGGCGTGAGGGTTGTGCCACATGCCTCACAGGAATTATCACCAATGGTTGCAATCGCCAGTCCGCGTTTCTGCTTGCGTAACTGGTCATAGACACTGAGAGTTTTACTGGCAATATCTGTAACGACAGCCTGGCGTTCCGAATTGAGTCGTTCAAGATTTCTAAGGAGCGTTTCGCTTTCCTTGGACAGGTCTTTAGTTTGGTCTTTGCGGTTGGATTGAACGTGTTCCAGATCCGTTTTTGCAGTCTGCAGTTCCTGCTCTGCTGCCTCAACCACGAGCATGGCTTCCAATTGACGTTCTTCCAATGTTTCCAGATAACGTTTCAAGGAAGCGACCTCCTTTTGTAAGTCCTGTAATTCCTTGGGGTTGTGGACCCGCCCACCATAAAGGCTGGCTTCGGTCTGTTCGATCTTGATCCGTTGTTTCTCCACCTCCGCCTCGCTCAGCTTCAACGCACGCTCGGCATCCTTGTGCCTGCCCTCAGCCGCCGCGAAACGCTCGTTGGTGGCGCGCAGTTCGACATCATTTTCGAGCGTTTGCTGAATCGCCCTGAGACGTGCCTGGATCTGATCGATCTGGCTATCCACCTGTTGTAGACGATACAATCCCAGTGCAGCGCTCATGGTTCGATTATACCCTTACGGGCATTCAATATACGAAGTCTTCTTTTATTGAGTGGGGAGGTTATAGTAGTTGTAGACTGCCTGCGACATCTGTGCAAAGAGCTCCGAGACCGGTTCCCAGACTGTCTGCACAGGATGATAGGCATAGATCACAAGGACATAATTTCCGCCAGGCGTAAAAACGATTGCTGCATCGCTGATGTTTTGAATGACCAGAGAAGACGGATCGCTAATCCAGCCGTGCTTATGAGCAACCTGTGTCCCTTCAGGAACACCCGCCTCCACCAGGACGCCGATCTTGTCTGAGGCTAGAAACGTGATCATCTGCCGGCAGATTTCGCTGGTGATCTTGTCCGGGAACGCCGCGATCAATGCGCCCCCTTCGGTCTCAGCGCATTGATAAATGTCTGAGAGCAACATGCCTATATCGGAGGGCGTTGTTTGATTGAATGCATCAGGATCGGTCAGTACATCCGTGCGTAGATTGGCAGGTGTCTGGATCCGCTCCAAAAGTGGACAGGGAAACTCGGCACTGCAAAAAAAGCCTGCCAGAAATGTGTTCTCAAGCCCGATCTTGCGCATGTCCTCTGTCACAACGAGGGGTCCCCGAAGTGCATCCAGGGTTTCCATCAACCGATCTGCGGGCGGATTCTCGGATCTGCGGATCATGTCGAGGATCAAAGCAGATGACGGTTCATTCAACGCGTCCGTGCCGTTTTTGATGAAGTACGAAACCATGATGGGGATTTTCACAGTGCTGGAGGCGGTAAATGCCACATCCGGGTGGACAGAAATCAATTCTCCCTGATCCATCGCAAAGTGAATTTCCTGTCCATTTTGCAGATCTTGCAGGTAAACCCCCATGACGCCGTCAAAGTCTGCGAGCGTTATATTCTGCTGGAGTAGGATTTCCAGATTTTGCATGGTGGGACGAGCCGCCGCACTGCGTTGAAAGGAAAGCGCAACGGTGCGGTTGTTTGGGGAGCGCAACGTATCCTCGATCAAGCGGACCGCACGATCGATATCCAGTGTGACCCCTGGCGTGCCGGGCGAAAATGTAGTACTGCCGGGAACAGGCTGGGCAGGTGTCGGAGGTTCATCGTAGCGGGCAGAGATTTCGTTCTGGAGATAGGCTCTTAAACGGTCTTCGGCAATCGTCGAGCTTAACGGGACCTCGACCGGGTTGGGATCTCGGTTCCAGAGATAATTCCAAAAGCCACCCCAGAAAGAGCCGCCCGTGCGTGCCAGGTCGGCCGCGGCGATCATGCTATCCATATCCAATTCGAAGCCGACAACCGAAGGTTCAACATGGATGATCGCCTCGCCATATTGCACTTCGATGGGAGTGGAATAAACCTGTAATACGCGCTCAGAGGCGACTTGTGGGTTAACACCGCCGACGCGCACACCGGCGATTGTCATCCCGTGTGGATAGTTATTGCGCTGGCGGCTGTATCCGATCAGTGCGACGACCCCCAAAACGAGTGCTATGGATAAGATCGCAATGGATATACCACGTAAGATGGGAACGGAACTGCGGTTCCTCAAGCTGCCTCCGAAAACATGACAAATATCGCAAAAAAGTATAACACACCCATTTTTGCGTTTGTGCTAGAATAAATCTTGGAGCGGCGAATAGTTTGCGCCACTCCGTAAACCTGGAGAAACGGACCCTAAAGGTTTTTTGTGAAGGCGAACTGTGTAGACGTGAGAGTATTCAACACGCAGAGCAGCTTGTCATGCAGAGAACCCTTGGGGTTTTGGCATCTTTACTCCAAATCCACTTGAGGACAGGATTATGCTACGCTCTTTTCTCATCTATCTTTCCAAAGCTGCCTGGGCGCAAAAACTGGTGACAAGTTGGAGCTTCGCATGGCGCGCAGCCTCCCGGTTTGTTGCAGGGGAGACAGCTGGAGACGCGATCCGTGCAATCCGTGAACTGAATGAAAAATGTATCAATGCCACTTTGGATCACCTGGGGGAACACACGTCCACGGTGGAGGAGGCAGATAGAGCAACTAATGATATTCTCTTGGTTCTTGATCAAATTGATAAGTCGGGCGTCAGGGCAAATGTTTCGATCAAGTTGACCCAGATCGGCATGGGGCTTGACGAGGAGATTTGCCGACAAAATCTGGTGCGCATCCTCGAGCAGGTGAGGAAGCACGGAAATTTCCTGCGCATTGACATGGAAGATACGCCCTACACCGATATCACTCTTGCTATGTATTATTCCATGTTGCAGCGCGGATTCAACGTTAGCCAGGTGGGCATGGTTGTGCAATCCTACCTGTATCGTACAGAAGCCGATGTGCGTAAATTGCTTGAATACAATACTCATCTTCGGCTCGTAAAGGGCGCATACAAGGAGCCGTCGGATAAGGCATTCCCGAAGAAGGCCGATACCGATGCGAGTTTTGATCTATTGACAAAGCTGATGATCGATGCCGCATGCAAGATCGAAGCCAACAAGATAAGCGCGGATGGACGCGTACCGCCGATCCCGGCAGTTGCCACGCACGATGCAAAGCGGATTGCATTTGCAAAACAATATGCCGAGAAAGTTGGTCTGCCAAAAGAAGCACTCGAATTTCAAATGCTCTATGGCATTCGTCGGGACTTGCAGGAGCAACTTGTACACGAGGGTTACCCTGTACGTGTCTATGTCCCCTTTGGTACACATTGGTATCCATACTTCATGCGCCGGCTTGCGGAGCGCCCAGCAAATATCTGGTTCTTCATTTCCAATTTCTTTCGTAAGTAGATCAAAGAGCAGACATATAAATGTCGCCAGGGCGACGCACGTAGACAGGTTTTTGATCTGTCTACGTGTTTGCATTTTTAACGTGTTTAATTTTGTACCTGTCTACCTATTTCGCTGTTTACCAATTACAATTTCCCCATGTCACCACTTGCCCTCGTCACGGGCGCGGCACATCGGTTGGGAAAAGTCTTCGCCTTGACTCTCGCCAG
>DATKED010000064.1:0-3966 GCA_035512375.1 Anaerolineales bacterium | reverse complement strand
CTTTTTGGACGATCTCTTCTTTCCCGGGCATAAGACACAGCCGATTGAGAAGCCGCTCTTTATCATAGGGAATTTACGGAGCGGCTCCACTTTTCTACACCGCCTGCTCTCGCGGGACTCTGAGACATTTACCAGCCTGACGATCTGGGACATTTACCTTACTCCCTCCGTCACGCAAAAGAAGATCACGCAACAGGTCTCGCGCCTTGATAACAAACTGGGCGGGCATTTGCATCGTCTACTCTATGGATTTGACCGCCGAACACTTGGCAAATTCAAAATCCATCGCATTTCATTCTTCCAACCGGAAGAAGATGAAAACATCCTGTTCCATATCTGGGATTCCTTCTGGGTCAGTTTCCTCTTCCCATTCACGGATGAAATGCCGGACTACCGTCATTTTGACGAAGCCCTTTCACCGAAGCATAGACACCGGATTATGAAGTTTTATAAGTCCATGTTGCAGCGTCACATGTATGCGACAGGCAATAAATATTTCGTCGCCAAGAACCCGGCCTTTAGCCCAAAGATCCAAACACTGCTCGAATTCTTCCCGGATGCACGCATCATCTATCTGGCGCGCAACCCTTTGGACATGCTGCCTTCCACCGTTTCATGGATCAACTATGCGCGCCGTGTTTTCACAGAACCAGAAGAGAAATATCTTTACCAGGACGAGATCGTGGATTTTACCCAGCACTGGTATCGCTACCCTTTAAGGTATCTCGATGCGCATCCTTCGCCCCGCTACCTGATCCTGAACTACGACGATCTGATCCAACGCCCGGAGCATGTGATTCGCGGCTTCTATGAACAATTCGGTTATCCCGATAAACCCGGGCTCGACGTTATTGTTGACGAAGCCGTAAAAGAGACGCTCTCTTTCAACAGTGACCATGTCTATTCGTATGAGGAGATGGGCTTCACACGCGAGCAAATTGTCGCGTTGTACTCAGACATCTTTGAACGTTTTGGCTTTGACAAGCGCGAACATGAGTTCGCGGGCGCCCCGAAGACTGTAAGAGTATCTGCAATTGATTAAATAAAAATCGCCCGGAAATTTCCGGGCGATTTTTGCGTTACGGAGATTTCTTCGCTCGCGGCGTACGTGTTGAGGTTTCTGTTGTTGACTTGCTGGTTCTACGCGTAGTCGGTTTTTTCGCAGGTCTTTTTGGGGCGGGAGTCGCAGTGGCAATTGACGCTTTCCTCGCACGAGGGGCTTTTTTTTCTTCAACAGGTTCCTCAGCTTCATCCTCTTCATCGTTGATTTCAACCTTTTCGCCAACCTGATATTCTTCTTCCCAGTTTTCTGCAAACTTAAGATTGATCGCTTTATAGCGTGCCATCAATAAAACCGCGCCCACAATTGCCATCAATGCTGCGAAGATACTTGAGTAACTGATTCCCAACGCAGCGATTTTTGGCTGATCAGGGCGGAACAGTTCAATGATCACGCGTCCAACGCCGGCGAGCACCAACCAGCCAGCAAAGAGCGCGCCCGGTTTGAGGTCCTCCTTGTAGCGGCGCGACAACCATAGCAACAAGCCTGCCGAGGCAAAGTTCCACAACATCTCGTAGGCAAACGTCGGGTGGAACCGGGTCGATTCTACGGGAAACAGGCCCAGGTCCTGGTATTGAGCGAGGCGGTGTTCAGCCTGGATCTGAATACCCCAGGGAAGAGTTGTCGGCGGCCCATATAATTCCTGATTGATGAAGTTCGCAAGCCGCCCGATCCCCTGCCCGATCAACGCCGCCGGACCTGCTGCATCAAGAAACAGCCAGGGATCAAGTTTGTTCTGGCGCAGGTAGAACAGAAGAGCCACTGTACCAAACAAAAAGCCGCCAAAGATGTGCAATCCGCCTTCCCAGACCCGGATGATGCTGGCCGGATTGTCGAGATAGGAACGGTTGCCGCCCAAAATGGCATTGAAGACATACCAAAGCCGCGCCCCAATAATACCTGCCGGCAATACCCAGATCAGTGCATCCCAAATGCGATCACCTTTTTCGCCGCGGCGCTTGAGCTCACGTTCAACGATCAATGAACCGACAACCACGCCAACCATCACGATCACACCATACCAGCGCAAAGGGAACTCCCAGCCAAACAGCCTAATTGTGAAAATAACAGGATCTATCATATATACCTCAAGAAAAGTTTTCACAGATTATACTGCTTTGGCTCGAACATTTAAGAGCATCTGAGTATTCGGACTTATAAATAAGAACAGGTAGCAACCCTTATGACCTTTGTCATATTCCGTTTGTGATAAATTGCACATGACAGTATAATTGAAATGCTTACAATGAGCGTCAACGTTGACTTAAAGTGTAAGAGTTTATTGAAAGCCACCCAATGCTCAAAATCAACCGCCAAACAGACTATGCCGTACGTGTCATCCTGGCTCTCGCCAAAGAAAGCAGAAGTGCGCGTCGTTCCAGTAGCGAAGTCCAGCGGGAGATGTTGATCCCACAGGCACTTATGCCGCGTATTGTCGCTAAACTTGCTCGTGCAGGATTGGTCAACACGTTCCCAGGGCGCGCCGGTGGTTTGATGCTCACCCGTCCTGCGTCGCAGATCACGCTCAGGGATGTGGTTGAGGTGTTCGAGGGACCGATCATCCTTTCGGAGTGTTTACAGGTAAAAGGCGAAGATGATTGCCCCTTCCAATCCAATTGCCCGGTCCGTTCAAAGTGGGGACGCGTCCAGGTGGCAATGATGCGCGAGATGGCGGCGATCACGTTTGAAGATCTCGCGCAGGAAGCGCTTGGGATTCCGGTGACAATGCCAAGCATGGTTTCATAAATCCGTATGTGCCTAGGGCGCACATACTAAATTTTTAAGAGGAGACTCTATGGATCCAGTTACACTTTCGAGATGGCAGTTCGGCTTGACGACTGTCTATCACTTTCTCTTTGTCCCACTGACGCTGGGATTGGGGTGGTTTGTTGCGTACATGCAGACCCGTTATTACCAGACCAGGGATGAGTCGTGGCACAAGATGGCAAAGTTCTGGGGGAAACTGTTCCTCATCAACTTTGCCATCGGTGTTGTGACAGGTATCGTACAGGAGTTCCAGTTCGGGATGAACTGGTCTGAATACTCCCGCTACGTGGGTGATATTTTTGGCGCACCTCTGGCAATCGAGGCTTTAACGGCATTTTTCGTGGAATCCACCTTCCTGGGCATTTGGATTTTCGGCGAAGGACGCGTTCCTGAGAAAGTCCATCTGGCTTCGATCTGGCTAGTGGCAATAGCCTCGAACCTCTCCGCGCTGTGGATTCTGCTTGCCAACGGGTGGATGCAGCATCCCGTAGGTTATGTTATCAACGAGGTCACCGGCCGCGCGGAGCTGGTGGATTTCTTTGCCCTGGCTGCCAATCCCAAAGGCTGGCTTTTCTTCTGGCACACCATTGCCGCGGGACTTGCCACCGCCAGTTTCCTGATCCTGGGCGTGAGCGCATATCACTTGATCCGCAAACAATATGTGGAAGTCTTTAAGCGCTCCTTCCAGATGGCAGCGCTGGTCGGCTTGATCGCCAGCACACTCGTCTTTTTGGGCGGACACACCAACGGTCAGTATATGTATGAGACCCAGCCAATGAAGTTTGCAGCGATCGAGGCGCACTGGGAAACATCGGAGCCTGCTTCGTTCTCCCTCCTCACCATCGGCGACCTGAGCGGCAAGCGCGAAGTCTGGTCCATTCGCGTTCCAGGGATCCTGAGCTTCCTCGCCTGCAACAACTTCGACTGCGAAGTGCGCGGCGTGAATGAGCTTCAGGCTGAATATGCTGCTACTTACGGTCCCGGCGATTACATCCCGCTGATGGTGGTCACCTACTGGACGTTCCGCTTCATGATGACGGTCGGTTTACTCATGATGCTGTTATCGTTCCTATTCCTGCTTGCCACGCGCAAACAGTATGAAAACGCAAAGTGGATGAAATGGGTCCCCTGGGTCATTG
>DATKED010000063.1:0-5615 GCA_035512375.1 Anaerolineales bacterium | reverse complement strand
TATTCAATGATCTTAGTAACGACGCCTGCGCCGACGGTGAGACCGCCTTCACGGATGGCGAACTTCGAACCCTGCTCCAACGCCACGGGCACGATCAACTCCACCGTCAGGTTGATGTCATCCCCAGGCATCACCATCTCGACACCCTCGGGCAGGGTGATGTTCCCCGTCACATCCATCGTGCGGATGTAGAACTGCGGTCGATAGCCACTGAAAAACGCCTTGTGCCGCCCACCTTCCTCTTTTTTCAGCACATACACCTGTGCCAGAAACTTCTTGTGCGGCGTCACACTCCCAGGCTTGGCCAACACCTGCCCACGCTCCACATCCTCCCGCTCGATGCCGCGTAATAAAATGCCTGCGTTGTCGCCTGCCACCACTTCCTCCAGCTCCTTATGGAACATTTCCGTCCCCGTGATCACCGATGCCTTGGTCTCGCGCAAGCCAATGATCTCCACCGGATCACCCTTCTTGGCTCTGCCGCGATCCACACGCCCCGTCACCACCGTGCCGCGGCCTTTGATCGAGAACACATCCTCGACCGCCATCATGAACGGCTTGTCCGTCTCACGCTTCGGCTCAGGAATGTACTCATCCACCACCCGCAGCAACTCACGGATGCTCTCATACTCCGGCGCATTCGGATCCGTGCTGCTGCTGTCCAACGCTTCCTTCGCACTCCCGCGCACGATCGGGGTCGCATCTCCCGGAAACCCGTAGCTGTTGAGCAGTTCCCGCAATTCCAGCTCCACCAACTCCAGCAATTCCGGATCGTTCATCTGATCCACTTTGTTCAGGTACACCACGATACTCGGCACTTCCACCTGGCGAGCCAGTAGCACGTGTTCACGCGTCTGCGGCATCGGTCCATCCGGCGCTGCCACCACCAGGATCGCACCATCCACCTGCGCTGCTCCCGTGATCATGTTCTTGATGTAATCCCGGTGTCCTGGCATGTCCACATGCGCATAATGCCGCTTGTCCGTCTGGTATTCCACGTGCGCAATGTTGATCGTGATCCCCCGCGCCTTTTCCTCAGGCGCATTGTCGATCTGATCATAGGCTTTGTACTCAGCCTGACCCAGCATCTGCGACACCTTCGTGATCGCCGCCGTCAGCGTCGTCTTCCCGTGATCGATGTGCCCCATCGTCCCTACGTTCAGATGCGGCTTGCTCCGGTCAAATTTCTGCTTCGCCATTGATGAATCTCCTTCTAATAATGAAAGCGTTAGTTATTTATTTCAAAATTTCCTGCGCCACAGATTGTGCAACTGGCGCATAGTGATCAAATTCCATGCTGAAAACACCGCGTCCTTGTGTTGCTGAACGTAGTTCCGTGGCATATCCAAACATTTCACCCAAGGGGACATTCGCACGGATGGCTTGTGCATTGCCAGGGCGAACTTCCATGCCTTGAATACTGCCACGGCGACTGTTCAATTGACCGATGACATCACCAAGATAATCATCCGGCACTAATACTTCGACCTTCATAATTGGCTCAAGTAGAACAGGTGAACCCCTCTGCACACCTTCCTTGAATGCCATGGAGCCTGCCATCTTGAAAGCCATTTCACTTGAGTCAACTTCGTGGAACGAACCATCAAACAAGGTGATCTTCATATCCACAACTGGATAGCCAGCCAATACACCGCTATCCGCCGCTTCTATGACACCCTTTTGAACGGCAGGGATGTATTCCTTCGGGATCGAGCCGCCGACAATTTTGTTTTCAAAAATAACGCCACTGCCGCGTTCACCTGGTTCAAGCGAAATGACAACATGACCATATTGACCATGACCACCAGACTGTTTGGCATACTTATAATCCACTTTTGGAACGGCGCGGGTTATGGACTCACGATAAGCAACCCGCGGCTTGCCAATATTCGCCTGTACACGGAACTCGCGCAGCATACGATCAACGAGAATATCGAGATGCAATTCGCCCATCCCGGAAATGATCGTCTGACCGGTATTCTCATCTGAGCGGACGCGGAAAGTCGGGTCTTCTTCTGACAATTTGCGCAGAGCCTCACCCATCTTTTCCTGATCGCCGCTGCTTTTTGGTTCTATTGCAATAGAGATTACCGGTTCCGGGAATGTAATGCTCTCCAAGATAATTTTCTTTGTGTCACAAAGCGTATCGCCAGTGAATGTATCTTTCAAACCCAGGACCGCGCCAATATCGCCCGCTCGCACTTCGGTAATATCCTCGCGGCGGTCAGCGTGCATTCGGATCAAACGACCGATTCGTTCACGCCTACCCTTGCTGGTATTTGTCACCATTTGGCCCTGCGAAAGCACGCCTGAATACACACGGAAATAAGCCAGACGGCCAACATAGGGGTCTGTAACAATTTTAAAAACCAACGCGCTCAACGGTGCATCATCTTTTGCCGTAAGTTCGATCTGTTCTTCGCGATCGACATCTGTTCCCATGACCGGTGGAACATCTTCCGGGGAGGGGAGATAATCGATGACAGCATCCAGCAAAACCTGCACACCTTTGTTCTTTAAGGATGAGCCACAAAAAACGGCCGCTGCCTGATTTGCAATGACCCCTTTTCTCAAAGCAGCCTTCAATTCATCAATCGTGATTTCCTGGCCTTCCAGGTACTTTAATGTCAAATCATCATCAAGCTCAGCGATTCTCTCCACCATATACGCACGGGCTTCCTGTGCCTGGGCCTGTAAATCCTCTGGAATATCAATGACTTGGGGTTCTTTTCCCAGGTCATCGCCCCAGATAACAGCTTTTTCTTCCAATAGATTAATAGTTCCACGGAACGATGCTTCGAAGCCAACTGGAAGCTGCATCGGGATCGGGTTGGCACCCAGGCGCTCCTTAATGGAATCAATGGTGCGTTCGAAGGAAGCGCCGACGCGATCCATCTTATTGACAAAGCAGATGCGCGGGACACCGTATCGATCCGCCTGACGCCACACGGTTTCGCTCTGCGGCTCCACACCCTGGACTGCATCAAACACAACAACGCCCCCATCCAAAACACGCAGGGAGCGCTGAACTTCGGCTGTAAAATCGATATGCCCGGGAGTATCAATTAAGTTGAACTGATAGCCCTTCCACTCCGCAGATACAGCTGCAGAAACAATCGTAATACCACGCTCGCGTTCCTGGACCATCCAATCGGTAACAGTTGTGCCATCGTCCACTGAACCGATGCGATGCGTCTTGCCCGTATAGAACATGATACGCTCGGTAGTTGTTGTTTTACCGGCGTCAATGTGGGCAATAATTCCAATATTTCTATACTTCTCGAGCGGATACTCACGGGCCATTCGTTAGCTACCTTTACAATTCCTCTAAAATCACCTAAACGCGATAATGCGAGAAGGCGCGGTTTGCTTCTGCCATTTTATGGGTTTCGTCACGCTTGCGAATTGCGGTACCTGTTTCATTAAAAGCGTCGATCAACTCACCGGCAAGCTTCTCAGGGAAGGATTTCCCTGAGCGATCACGAGCCGCAGACAAAATCCAGCGGATCGCCAGTGTCATGCGGCGGTCCGCCGAAACTTCCATAGGTACCTGATAAGTTGCACCACCCACACGACGCGGGCGGACTTCCATGACGGGCGACACATTCTTAAGGGCAGTCTCAAAAACCTCGACCGAGCTTTTCTGAGTACGCTCCTGGATCAAATCCATAGCATCATAAACAAGTCCAAGGGCGACACTTTTCTTGCCGCGCTTCAACACGTGCTGCACCATTGTTTGGACCTGCACACTGTTATAACGGATATCAGGAAGGATATCCCGTTGTTCGGGTTTTGCTCTACGCATAATCTATTACTCCATCAACTACTTGGGACGCTTCGCGCCGTACTTTGAGCGGCCCTGTTTTCGATTCGCAACGCCGGCAGTATCCAATGAACCGCGCACAATGTGATAACGCACACCCGGCAGGTCTTTCACGCGGCCACCGCGTACCAACACCACGGAGTGTTCCTGCAACTGGTGACCTTCGCCCGGGATATAAGCAGTCACTTCAATGCCATTTGATAAGCGGACACGGGCGATCTTCCGCAATGCGGAGTTCGGCTTCTTCGGGGTCATGGTACGCACGATGGTACAAACACCGCGCTTCTGAGGTGCACCCTTTTCCTGACGCACCCTACGCTGTTTGTACGAGTTCAATGTGTACTGCAGAGCAGGAGCTTTGCTTTTTACTCGCTTATTCTTGCGGCCCTTACGGACCATTTGATTGATTGTCGGCACGATTCGCCTCCGGTTACTACTTTCTTTACAATGATTTTTCGCAAGAAATAAGGCCATCATAATTACATTGATGGCCTCATTTATAGTGCCATGCCTTGTAGCGGGATTATTGCCGCTTTATCTTTTGGCAACGGAGAGTGATTTTATCATCCACTTTAGTTGCCGTCAAGATTACTTGGTCATTAAGTTATTGCCAATGCCCAACAAACCGGTATCCAATTTCGGTGGATGCTGCTTTTCCTCATCCTTGCCAAACTTGACAACATCACCACCTTCATTGATCGCCTCAACAGCCAGACCAAGTGACTGCAATTCCTTCACCAGCACACGGAACGAGGCAGGGATACTGGGCTCCTCGATGGGCTCACCTTTAACAATCGCTTCATACGTATTAACACGTCCCTGGACATCATCAGATTTCACTGTCAGCATTTCCTGAAGAGTGTAGGCTGCGCCATATGCTTCAAGCGCCCACACTTCCATCTCACCAAAGCGCTGACCACCAAACTGTGCCTTACCGCCAAGCGGTTGTTGGGTGACCAAGCTGTAAGGACCCGTCGAACGCGCATGGACTTTATCTTCAACAAGATGGTGCAATTTCAAAACTGTCATTACACCAACTGTTACGGGCTGGTCATACGGAATGCCTGTCTTCCCATCGCGCAACATCTGCTTGCCAAGGATCGGCATTGGATCTCCGCTCGTGTTTGTGATCTCCTGGGCTACCTCCATGACGCGTGCTTCAGCGATCCTGCCGGCGTGTCCATGGCTTTCAATCCACAAACGCAGACAGGCGCTGATCGCCGCTGTGTTGTATTGTTCACGCACGCGTGGGTCCACATCTTCGGGATGGAAGATCGTATCAGGATCATATCCTCGGTCACGCACCCATTCCGCCGCTGCTGAATGACGCGCGTAATCCACATCATTCAGATCGTATGGATCATATTCACGCTCGCCAAGCCATTCTTCGAGATAAAGACGTCTTACTTCATCATCATCCTGAATCGATTCAGGCTCATATTCCTGCTGTTTGATCCATTCCCAGGCGGTGGCAGCCGACTCTTTCCAGGCCTGATCCACGATCCAGGCGCGCGCGAGCTCAGCTTCGATCTCCTCTTCGGATGCCCCATCAAACACGGGAGTGATCGCGCGATAACCGAGCCGTTTTGCAGCCCATCCAAGATGAACCTCCAGGACCTGACCAATATTCATACGACCCGGAACACCCAGCGGATTCAATATAATGTCAACCGGCATCCCATCTTCAAGGAAGGGCATATCTTCAACAGGAACTACTTTTGAGACCACACCTTTATTACCATGACGACCTGCCATCTTGTCACCGGCTGTCAGCTTGCGTCGTTGAGCAACC
>DATKED010000062.1:0-5235 GCA_035512375.1 Anaerolineales bacterium | reverse complement strand
CTGCCGATGTGCACGACCAGATCACCCTGTGCAACCGGGCGGCCGCCTCGATCCTGGGACACACCATTGGTGAGATTGTGGGACGCCCGCTGGGTGAAATCATGCCCACGTTCGCGGATGACATCCTGCCCCATTTGGATTCGGTCCGTAAAAGTGACCAGCCCATCGTTGGACTGGAGCTGAACCAGGACCTGCCCGAGCGCGGCTATGTGGACTGGCGCTTCAACCTTTCCCCACTGAAAGATGCAGGACAAAAGACCCAGGGTGTCGCGATCGTGCTCGATGACATGACCGAGCGAAAGAAGCTCGAAGCACAGCGCGGGTTGTTGCGGCGAATGGTGTCACCAGCCGTGCTCGATCAAATCGACCCGAACAGTTTGCACATTGGCGGCAAAAAGGTGTATATCACGATCCTGTTCGCCGATATTCGTGGCTTTACTGCTTATAGCGAACAGCACTCGCCTGAGGAACTGGTAGCGGTGCTGAATCGTTATCTGGCCGCGGCGGCTGACGCTGTACTCGCCTACGAAGGTACGGTGGATAAGTTCCTCGGTGACGCGGTCATGGCTTGGTATAACGCGCCTCTCCCTCAGCCCGATCACACGCTGCGCGCAGTAAAATCTGCATTGGCAATCCGTGAGGCGGTTTCAGCCTTGCATACGGAACTACCCATAGAAGCTCATCTTGATTTCGGCGTTGGCATCCATTATGGCGAATCCGTGCTGGGCTGGATCGGCACCGAAAAACGGCTTGAATATACTGCCATTAGCGACAGCATAAATACGACAAAACGTATCCAGGAGAACTGTGCCAAAAATCAAATCCTGATCAGCAGAGAGGCTTATGATCGCGTAAAGGATGAGATCAACGCAAAGCCTTTTGTGCCTCTTTCTGTGAAAGGCAAGACCCAGCCGCTGGAAGTGTATGAGGTTCTGGGGATAAAGTAAGTAAAGATTTGATAGATAGTAATTGGTAAATGGAATGGATCAAAAGGGGTCAATGAGCAATCGTTGACTTCTTCTCAATTAATTACCAGACTCTTTCTACAAACCTCACCAACTGCTCCATGCCCTGTGCGATCGGCGCAGTATTGATATATTCATGGAGCGTGTGTGCGCTTCCGCCAGTTGTTATGCCCAGCACAATGGCGGGGTAGCCTTTACTCAGCGGGACATTCGCATCTGTTGAGCCTGATATCAACCCCGCCTCCAGACCCTGTTCACGCAGGCAATCCTGTGCCAGCCTCACCAACGGATGACTTACAGATATTTCCCCAGCTGGGCGTTGACCGATCACCTGCGATTCAATACTCACCCCAGATCTGTTCCCCTTATGGATCAATCTTTCCACTGCTGAAACCAGTGCCGCCAATGACTCCTGTCCCTCTGAGCGCAAGTCCAAATCGAGCGAAGCCTCGGACGCGATCACGTTCACCGATGTGCCGCCTGAAATCTTTCCCACATTCATCGTTGTGCGCGGGTGAATTGGAAGACTGAGGGAAGCCAGTTCGACAACCAGTTTTGCCAGTTCATGTACCGCAGAAGGCTGACCATAATCTGACCATGAGTGTCCGCCTGAAGTGCGCGCCGTGACACGATAGCGTTTTACACCGACTGCGCGATGATAAACGTGCCCCAATGCCAATCCTTCCAGGACGAGATAGGCACGCACTTTTTCTCCGAAACGGTCAACGACAGCTTTCATGCCCCGCAGGTCGCCAAGCCCCTCCTCACCAACGTTTGCAACGAACCATACGTCCCCGCGTGGTTGAATCTTCCGTTCTCGTAAGGACCAGATCAATCCCAACAGCGCCGCAACGCCAAGAGAGTTGTCCCCAAGCCCGGGCCCGTGAATCGAAACGGAGCCCCGCGCCACGCGCAGCTCCGTTTCGATCGGAAAGACCGTATCCAAATGAGCACTTATAACAAGAGGTTTCTCTCTATCTTTCCCAACCCAACGAGCAAATGCATTTCCAGTCTCATCAATACAAATGTCATCCAAACCCTCAGCAACAAACAAATCGCGCACAAACTTTGCCCTCTTCTGCTCCTGGAATGTGGGCGCAGGGACCTGCTGAATTTGAATGGCAAGCTCAACCAGACGGTTCAAAAAATCATTCATTACACTTCCCTAACCATATCTCTCAACGCACCCAGGCGTGCCTCTGCCAGCCCGGGCAACACATCCAGCGGATAAAACGCGCCGCTTCCCTCCAGTTTCAATGAAGCAGATATGTTTCCGTATAACACACCCTCCAGGGGATCATAATTTTTACAATAGCCTGCCAGGAAGCCTCCACAAAATGCATCCCCAGCGCCGGTGGGGTCGGCAAGCCGCGCCGGATAAGCCGGGATTTCCCATCTGCGTTTGTTATTGGTATCATACAGCAGCTGACCGCGTGCGCCACATTTGATCACGACATATTCACAGCCATATATCGAAACCGCCTCAGCCATTTCCCATAAATCATGCGTCTCGCCCCAGAACAAATTATACAACTCCTCCTGTGAAGGGAGGAAAGCCGTCACACCGTTCAACAGGGCTGGCAATTCGCGTCTCGCAGTCGGTATCATGGTGGCGGGTCCGGGATCCAGCACGAACGTATGCACGCTGCCGCGTTTCATTCCCGCGATCAACTGCGTCTGTGTGACGAGAGCCATCGGGCACAGGAGCGCAGCACGTGCAGTGAGATAATCGTTCGGTATATCGGTCACGATCAGCATGCGTGCTTCGTCTGGTTTCTTTTTGGGGTCGGGCGGCTGATATCCAAAAAGGGATTTAGGAAAGGTCATCTCACGCCGCGCAAAATGAGAGACAGGATTAATGCGGCTTGCCTCAAACGATTCGGTATAAGCAACGAATTCCCGTATATCCATATCCTTGGCAAGGATACGGATACCGGACGTATCCAGCCCGCGCGCCATGCAGATATTCAGCCATTCACGCGGATAATCATTGCCGACGCGTCCCACCAGGCCGATCTCTGCTTCCCATACTCGAAGCCCGGCGGCTGCATACAGCAGACCTCCGCCTGGCATATCAAGCTGTGGCGGGCCGACAGGCGGCAAGAGATATTCACGTGTTAACTGACCAAAGACCAAAAACTGTGGTTCCATGTGCAGGACAATTATAAAAGAAAAGGTGACAGCCGCCTGTGACTGTCACTCATTTGGGTAAACTCCTGAAGAGTAATATATTTACTCTACAAATGGATTCGATGAAGGTGCAGAATGTTGTGCCTGCTCCATGGGCAGGAGGAACGTGAACATGCTTCCTTTCCCTTCTTCACTGTCCGCCCAGATGCGTCCACCGTGCAGTTCGATGATCGCCTTTGCAACAGCAAGCCCCAACCCCATGCCCCCATAGCGACGCGTGAGATGAGTTTCGACCTGGAAGAATCGTTCGAACACGCGCGGCAAATCTCTGGCAGGAATGCCGATCCCGTCATCCAGCACAGTGACTTTAAAATAGCCGGAATCTTCCTGAACCTTCACCGTCACATGCCCGCCAGATCCTGTGAATTGAAGTGCGTTCTTCACAAGGTTGCTCAAGGCAATGCTGAGCTTTCCTCCATCAGCATCCAAGTGGAATGGAGATTCCCCACTTTCAGATTTTAGAGTAATGTTCTTTGAACTCGCTTCATCTTGAAATGTGAGGATCACATCCTCTGCAATTTTTGACAGGGAGACCCTTTGACTGCGCACCCGCGCGGCACCGTTTTGAATATTGTCTACCTCGGAAAGATTCTCAACGATACTTTTAAGTTTTGTGGCGTTGCGAATGATCATGTCCAGTTGTTCGCCGTACTGCGAGCCTGCCAGTTCGCGCAGGAATGTGGCATGACCCAGGATCAAGCCGAGAGGAGTGCGAAGCTCGTGTGAGGCAATGGCAATAAAGTCTGTCTTGAGGCGTTCCAACTCCGCAAGCTCGATGCCGCTTGCACGCACTTTTCGTTGCAGAGTCACATTTTGCATTGCCTGTGCGGCGAGCGCGCCGAGTGTTTCCAAAATGGTGAGGTCTTCTTCGGTATAATGTGCGTTGTCTTTTTTATTCAGCGCTTCGAGCACACCGACGACTTCTCCGCGCACCATGAGCGGGACTGCTACAAGAGAGTGTGTCTCATGCTTCGTTACGCGGTCAACTACTTTGAAATGACGCTGATCCGCCTTGGCATCTTGAATGATCAACGGCTGTCCCCGGCGGTATACCCAGCCCGCCGCGCTTCCATCCAGTGGCACACCCATGGGCCTGAGCAGGTCGCGCTGAAACCAGTGCATGGCAAGGAAACGCAATTCCTCGGCAGTTTCGTCATATTCAAGTATGGACGAAAGCTCGCTATCGGTTAGCTCGGTTGCCTCATTGATGATGGTTTGTAAGAATGATTCGAGATCGGGCGCCGTGGTTAAACCCCGCACAACTTCCAGCAAACGTTCCAGGTGATCGATGCGTTCGTTGGTGGCCATCAAACGCATTATACAACATTGATTGCATAAAAAAATAGGCAATTCATTGTAATAAAATCATGCAGTTAATTCTGAGATATAAGGAGATCTAAATTCATGGCAAACAAAAAAGTACGCGTCGCAATTATCGGGGTGGGCAACTGTGCCTCCTCACTCGTGCAGGGAGTCCAGTACTACAAAGATGCCGCGGATGATGCCCGTGTGCCCGGCATTATGCATACACGCCTTGGCGGGTATCACATCCGTGACATCGAATTCACCCTGGGCATTGACGTGAATATCACGAAAGTTGGCAAGGACCTTTGCGAAGCCATTTTTGCCGAACCCAACAACACCTATAAATTTGCGGAGGTTCCGCAGCTCAATGCCCCAGTGGTGCGCGGTATGACCCACGATGGACTCGGCAAGTATCTTTCAGGGATGATCAGGAAGGCGCCCGGTCCCACAGCAGATATCGTCAAATTACTCAAAGATACAAAAACGGATGTCGTTCTCAATTTCCTACCTGTTGGTTCGGAGATGGCGACCAAGTGGTATGTGGAGCAAGCCATTGAAGCGGGTTGTGCGTTCGTTAACGCCATCCCTGTGTTCATCGCTTCCTCTGAGTATTGGGCAAAGAGATTCCGCGACGCGAAACTTCCCATCCTTGGGGATGATATCAAGTCACAGGTCGGCGCGACCATTTTGCACCGCGCGCTTGCCACACTGTTCGTGGATCGCGGTGTGCGCATTGACCGCACTTATCAACTCAATTTTGGCGGCAACACGGATT
>DATKED010000061.1:0-20340 GCA_035512375.1 Anaerolineales bacterium | reverse complement strand
GATCCTGGAATGGCTGCTTACCCCTGGTATCATGATGGAAATCAGCAACAGGTAAGAGAACTCTATGGCCGTATCGATTGATCTTTCCTCACCATCTCTGTATATCAATCGCGAGCTCAGCTTGCTCGAGTTCCAGCGGCGCGTCCTTGAAGAGGCGCTGGATGACGGCAATCCCTTGCTGGAACGCTTGAAATTCCTCGCCATTTTCGGCTCGAACATGGACGAGTTCTTCATGGTGCGCGTCTCCGGCATCCGCAAGCAGGTGGAAGCCCACATCATGGAGGTTTTCCCCGACGGACTGACTCCGCCCGAAGTGCTGGCCGCGACGCGCAAATTGTCCCTCGAGTTGTATAGGAATGCCTTGCAGTGTCTTAATAGGAAAATCCTCCCGAAGCTCGACAAGGCTGGAATCCATCTCATGGATTACCACAGACTTACAGAGTCTCAGAGGAAGAGAGTGGACGACTATTACAAGGAGGTGGTCTATCCTGTATTGACTCCACTGGCGCTGGACCCCGGACATCCTTTTCCACACATCTCGAACCTGAGCCTGAACCTGGCGATTGTGATCAGGGATAAAAAGGGCAGTGAAAAATTCGCGCGCCTCAAGGTGCCAGATACCCTGACACGCCTGGTGCCCATCAAGCGCTCGTCTGGCGGCGTCCGAAAGGATGGCACGATCCCTCACCATCATTATTTTGTCTGGCTCGAGCAGGTGATCACAGCGAATCTCGCCTCGCTCTTCCCTGGGTTGGAAGTTGTTGCTGCCTACCCTTTCCGCATCATCCGCGATGCCGACGTGGAAATCCAGGAGATCGAAGCAGACGATCTGCTGGAAACCATGCAGCAAAGCATTCGCAGGCGCAAGTTTGCCTCGGTGGTGCAGGTGGAAGTTTATGACAGCATGCCGGAAACGATCAGGGAATTATTGATCGACAACCTCGAGATCAGACCCACCGATGTATATGTGCTGCCTGCGCCGCTTGGCTTGAGTAGTCTATGGCAGGCCTACAACAATGTGGAGAGGCACGATCTGAAGTTCCCTCTCTACCAGCCTGCGATGCCTCAGGTGTTTAAGGATGCCATGCTGGCGGGCGATATCTTCGAAGTGATCGAGCAGAAAAGCGTTCTGTTACATCAACCCTACGATTCCTTTCACCCGGTCATCGATTTTCTACGTGCCGCGGCGCGTGATCCGCATGTGCTGGCGATCAAGCAGACGGTGTATCGCGTCGGACACAATGCCCCGGTGGTGGAAGCATTGCTCGAAGCGACGGAGCGCGGCAAACAGGTGGCTGTGATGGTGGAACTCAAAGCGCGCTTCGATGAAGAAAGTAATATCGGCTGGGCCCGCATGCTGGAACAGGAGGGCGTCCATGTTGTGTATGGATTAGTGGGCCTGAAAGTCCATTGCAAGGTTACTATGGTTGTGCGCAAGGAAGGGGACGGCATCCGGCGTTATCTGCACCTGGGCACAGGAAATTACAACGCGGTGACCTCGCTCATTTATGAAGATCTTGGGCTTTTTACCTGCGATGAAGTGATTGCCTCTGATATCACCGACCTGTTCAACCACCTGACCGGCTACTCGACAAAACATGATTTCAAGAAATTGCTTGTGGCTCCCTTCAACCTGCGGTCCGGTCTGGAAAAGTTGATTCGCCGCGAGATCGAACAGGCGCGCCAGGGACACAAGGCACGCCTTATTTTCAAAGTCAATGCCATCGTGGACCGTCGTTTTATTGAGCTGCTCTATGAAGCCTCCCAGGCGGGTGTGAAAGTGGATCTGCTGGTACGCAGTATGTGCTGCTTAAGAGCGGGCGTAAAGGGCATAAGCGATAACATCAATGTCGTCAGCATCGTTGGGCGTTACCTTGAACACAGCCGCGTCTATTATTTCCGCAATGGAGGGCAGGAAGAGATCTACATAGGCAGTGCTGACCTGATGACGCGCAACCTTGACCATCGTGTGGAAGTAGTGTTTCCCCTTGAAAATTCAGAAACGATCCGCTATGTACGCGATCAAATGCTGGATACGTACCTAAAGGATAATACGCGGGCCCGCGTCATGCAGGAGGATGGAACGTATACACGGCTCAAGCCTACAGGCGATGATAAAGCGGTTGATGTCCAGGAGTTTTTCATGAACATTACGAGGGCGAATCATCACACCGGTCTTCGTCTGTCCCCAATCATTCCTGATCGTGTTATTGGGGGATCGTGAAATGGAATGTACTGCCTCGTCCCTCTGTGCTTTCGGCCCAGATCTTTCCACCGTGCGCTTCGACAATGTGTTTTGCAATGGATAAGCCCAGACCTGTCCCGCTGCCTGTCCTGGATTTATCGACGCGATAGAAGCGCTCAAAAATGCGTGTGGCTTCGTCTGCCGGAATGCCAACTCCCGTGTCGCGCACAGCGAATTTAACTGCTCCGGGCGCCGGTTCGGCGATCAGAACGACTTCGCCTCCCGGGCGTGTGAACTTGACCGCGTTATGGATCAGGTTGACCAGTACCTGCTCGAGTCTCTGCGAATCCACCTGCACTTTGGGCAGGTCATCCGTACATTCGACGCGCAGGGCGAGGTTGGCGCGCTGCGCCTGGACTTGCATCCGCTGGGAGGCAGATTGTAGCAGATCGTAAGCCGCGACAGGCGAACGGTCCAGAGCGAAGCGCCCTGATTCGATCTTGGAAAGCTCCAGCAATTCATTCGCCATCTGGGACAACGCATCCACTTCAATTTGGATCTGACCAATGAATCGACGCGCCGCAGGAGGGTCATCCAGCGCGCCTTCCTGAAGAGTTTCAGCCAATGCTTTCAGCGAGGCGAGCGGGGTGCGAAGCTCATGCGAGAGGTTGCTCACAAAATCTCTGCGGACGGTTTCCAGACGGCGCAGGCGGGTGAGATCCTGGACGAGCAACAAGCTTCCGCTGGTGTGCTGATCAGGAATCACAACGAGATGCAAATACTGGTGCCGGGTAGGAACTTCGACAGACTCGCTTTGCATCTGACGCGTTTGCTGGCAGCGCCGCCACGCTTCGACGAGTTGGTGGTTGCGTACGACCTCGGCAATGCTGTGGTTAAGCGGATTGCCGAACTGAAAGAGCTTGCCTGCGGCGGGATTGGCAAACTGGATGAGTCCGGCTGCATCGGCGATGAGCACACCATCGGTGATCTGGTCGAGGACAGTGGCAAGGCGCGAACGTTCCGCTTCCAGTACCGAAAGCTGAATGTTGAACGTGGAAATCAGAGATGCAACCGCGCTGGATAAATTTTCGAGTGCTTTTGTCTCAGTGGGAGATCGGCTGTGTTGTTGCCGAATAGTTTTGGCGTATTCATCCACCCCATGACGCAACGTGTAATATCGCCATGCGTACCACACGGCGATGATCAGAAGGATGATTGCAAGAATCAATGGATAATTCATGCCTGGTAATTCGTAATTGGTAATTACCAGTTACCAATTACTCTTTCAGTTATCCTTCAAACCGATACCCGCCTCCGCGTACCGTAACAATGCGAGTGGGTTTGCTTGAATCGTCCTCTATTTTTTGTCGCAGCCATCTTACGTGTACGTCAACGGTGCGACTGTCGCCGATGAAGTCCCAGCCCCAGACGCGTTCAAGGATAAATTCGCGCGAGAGCATCTGTCCTTTGTGCTGCGCAAAGAAGAGGAGCAGATCATATTCCTGAGGTTTGAGTGCGAGTGGCTCACCATCGATAGTAACTTCACGGCGTGTGAGATTGACAACAAGCTTGCCAAATGTCAATTTCTCCTGTTGCTTTTCAGCAGCGTTTGACTTACCGATCTCCTCCTTCAACAAGCGCGAACGTCGCAATTGAGCTTTGACACGCGCCATTAATTCTCGCATGGAGAACGGCTTGGTCAGGTAATCATCCGCGCCGACCTCCAGCCCAACGACCCTGTCAATCTCATCGTCGCGCGCAGTCAGCATCAGGATGGGCGTGATCATTTCCTTGCGCAGGATACGGCAGACCTCGAAGCCGTCGATTTCAGGGAGCATGAGATCCAAAACGATCAGGTCAGGCTTGAGCCGCCGCGCCGACTCGAGCGCAGAACGACCATCGCCCACGGCTTCCACGGCAAAGCCGTCCTTTTTTAAGTTGTAGGAAAGTGTGTCGCGCAGAGCGGGTTCATCTTCGACGATGAGGATTGATTCAGGCATGATTGTTAACAAACTATACCATAAGACAATTTGCGTTGAGTTAAGATCTCGTTAATGGGCATGGCTTTCTTTAAGTCACAAATACCCTTCAAATACCGCTCCCAGTGCCGCCCTTTACGAAGCACGCGAAGCGTGTGGGACGGCGGCGTGAGCAGGATGTCTGAATACAAATCTACATAAAGAAAGCATTGCGCCAAGTTCGTAATGGTATTTTCATGAACTTGACTGTAAAATTCAACATCTCCTTCTCATCTATACTTCAGCATCCAAAATGACACAGGAATTCTATTTCGACTGGCACTGGGACTTGCAATCCGCTCCTCAAGCGATCTGGCCGTTCGCGGCGGATACGAATCGTTTTAACCGCGATACGGGTCAGCCTGAGGTTGAGCTGCTGGATAACGTCAAAGGCGTCAAGCAGGCGCGGATGAAACTCCCGATCCTCAGGGTGGAATGGGAGGAGGAGCCATTCGAGTGGACCTCCCCGTATTCGTTTGGTATTCTGAGAACCTATAGCAAGGGTCCAATTGATGAAATGCGCGTCCAAGCCAATTTCGATCCAACGGCGGATGGCGGGACGCGCGTCAGGTACCAAACCTGGATGAAGACGAGCAATGTCCTTGCGCAACTTGTACTGCCATTTGTGATTGGTGTCATCGCGAAAAACAGGTTCGAGAAGGCTTTTCGCACCTATGACCGCCTCGCCAAGAAGCACGGCTCGGTGATCGAGATATCCCATCCGCGCGGGCTCAGTTGGGGAGGGCACGCCCGCTTCAAGTCCCTGAGCGAAACGATTATTCGGCAGGGAACCAATCCCTCACTGGTAGCACGCCTCGAAGATTTTCTCGATCGCGCCGACGGATTGTCCGTCCAGCGTATTCGGCCCTATGCGCTCGCCGATCTTTGGGAAACGAATCGACGGTCGGTGCTCGAGATGTTCCTGCGCGCGACGCGTGCAGGTATTCTCGATATGTCGTGGGATTTGCTTTGCCCATCCTGCCGCGGCACGACGGACGGGCACACGAATCTCGGCGATGTGCGCGGTCGGTCACATTGCGATACCTGCCAGATCGATTTCACAGTGAACTTCGATCACAATATCGAAGTGGTCTTCAAGCCGAATGCCTCGGTGCGCGCCGTGCAATTCGACGCGGCGTTCTGTGTAGGGAGCCCGCAGTTGCAGCCGCATGTGGTGATGGCGCAAAGTATAGTGGCGCTTCGTTCCTTGCCGGTCGCGATGCAGCTCGAGCCAGGACGTTACACCCTGCGCGCCTCGAAGGTGGCAGGCTCGATTTCTTTGCTTGCGGATACGGATGGGCTCTCCAATTTGGATATCCGCGTGACTTCATTCGGATGGCCCCCCGAGCAGGGACACGTCTCTCTCCTCCCGACGCTCAATCTGATCAATGCAACTGACTTGGATCAAACCTTTCAGCTTGAGCGCACTGCCTGGAGCGATCAGGCTTCGACCGCAGCCGATGTGACCGCCTTACAGGTCTTCCGCGATCTGTTCGCGAGCGAAGTGATACGACCTGGCGAAGAGATCTCCATCGGCTCCGTCACATTGATGTTCACAGACTTGCGCGACTCCACTCGCCTGTATCGCAGTATCGGCGATGCTTCTGCATTTGGACGTGTGCGCGAACACTTCCAGGTATTGGAGCAGGCGGTTGCATCCGAAGGCGGCGCGATTATCAAGACCATGGGTGATTCAATCATGGCCACGTTTCGAAATCCTATTGCGGCGCTGCGGGCAGTGTGGAATGCGCAAACAAATATCGCGGAGCGCGGCGAACCGATGCTCTGGCTAAAAGTCGGCATGCACAAGGGACCCTGTATCGTAGTCAATTTGAACGATCGTTTGGACTATTTCGGCTCGACGGTGAACATCGCCGCGCGTTTACCTGACTTTTCAAGGGGCGGCGAATTGGTCTTTACTGAGGAGATCAACGATGACCCTGAAGTACAGGAATTTCTTGCAAAAAATGCCGGAACTGGCGCCTTACATCCTTTTTCAGAAAACATAAAGGGATTCGATGAGCCGTTTACGATGTGGAAGTTAAAAGTTTAATAGTTGTTACAGTTTTGGTGGTTGCGTAGTGATGTTGTGGAGTCGTCTCTTTTCATCTATCCAGCGCTTTTCCAATCCGCAATGAGATGAGCGCGAAAGTGACCATGGCAAATGGAGCGATGCCCAGCCATATCCAAAACTGAGCCCAATTCAGTATGTTTTCGCTCAATGCACGGCGAAACAGATAAAATGAAAAAGGCAGAGTAATCACAATTGCAGTAACGACTCCCGGGCTATACATACGGAACCGTATCGTCGAGGCAATATGAGGAACGAAGGCATTGAACAATAAGATTGCCAGGATTCCGAGAACCATTACATAGCCTGTTTGGTTCGCTGAATATTCCACCCCAAAATATGTCACCAGAAATCCAACTAAAGTTAAGAATGTCACTGCAATGGCGAATTGACGCGTGGAGACGGTTGGATGGACTTTCAACGGCAGGCGTTTTGACCAGCTTTCCATGAATGGTGCTTCTTCCAGGTTGTGAAGCATGAAGAAGATTGGTACGAGCCAAAGAAAGCGGTCAAATGGAATGGAGTCGAGGAAAAGTACTATTTTCGAGAAGCCAAGTGAAAGGTCTCTGTTCCTGAGAAGGAACTTGTCAATCCTTCTGAATCCAGAGACATTACGCGGCTTGGGGCAAAGAATGCGAAATCGAAGTTCGTTTCATCCCCCGCTTTTTTATTTGGGATAGGCATCAGCCGTGCGGTGAGGGGTTTGTCGAGACGCAAAGCCAGAGTGCAAAGATCCAGCAGCAGGGGGACCAAATGTCCTGATGGTGTGTCCCCCGGCAGCGGGATGGTATCCAGTCCTGTTCCACAGACAGCGGAATAGAGCAAAATATCTTTGACAGTAAGCATCCCTTCTGCGGCGCGTTTAGCCAGGACCGAATCCTCGAGGATAGGCTGCATGAATCCGCTAAAGCCGGTATGTGGGAAATCAGCGCGATCTACGGCTTCCGTCAATATTGCCGCGGCTGCAAGAGAGCCATGCAAGCCGATCTTTGGCACACCCATCTTTTCGACGGCATTTCCGAGAGAATGTGCATCGTCTGGGAATGGAGCGAGGGAGAAGTCGATGCCTAGAAACTTGGGGGATTGGTTGTTGGAGACTAGAGACTGAGCGATGCTGGAGATTTCCTGTCCATGTTTTGTGACTTCTGAAATCAGCATGTTTCTTCCATCTTCCAGTGTTTTTGCATTCTCAAAAGCCTGGACTGCCAGATCTGCTGCTTCCGTGGCAATCGCCAAGGCAGGCTTGTCGCCGTCATGATACGCGGCAGGGAAGAACGGCGCGCCCGCCTCCACGTTTGCCAACGCGGCGAATTGCAGGTTGGCGAATCCGTTCGGCTCAATCGAGGCACAATTTACAATTACATCTGCACAGGCGCGAATGGTGGATAGATCAATGCCTCGTGTTCTGTCAGCCATTATTCCGCTGAAGAAAACTTTTGGTGAGGCGCCAATTGCATCAGGGATCACTTCATAACTACGCGGCATCTCTGGCAAAGCAGGTCCCAATGAGGCGTAGGCAACCCCCACTTGTTGAATTACGTTTGCAAGCTCCAGCACGAGTTTTGGTAAATCATTGATATTCTCTTCACCAAGCAATTGCGGAAATGGGACAGTTGCCAACCGCGTCGTCTGCACTTCGTATCCCGCGCCCTCATATGCAGACTTGGCTTCGGATAGAAATGTCCCGGCGTTTTGAACGATTTTTTTATCCAAAGGATATTTGGGATTGCAAAAATAAGTGACTGAACGGATTTTCATTTTGGTTTTCCATGGTGGTTGAGTAGGGCAACGCCCGTATCGAAACTACCCATTTTATATGTGCTTGCGAATGTTGGTTTCGACACTTGCATGTTTGCCATACAAATCACGTGCGGGTGTATGGTATCGGGACAATCATCGCGACCTACTCAACCAACGGTTTTCCTCTGTCTTACTACCTCAAACATCAACACCGACCCTGCCACACCTGCATTCAACGACTCAACTTGTCCTTGCATTGGAATACTGATTTTTTTAGTTGCCAATTTTCGCGCCTCATTGCTTGCGCCCGCTGCCTCACCTCCAACAATCAATGCCAGGGGCTGACGAAGATCCGTTTCCCAGCATGATTTCCCACCCATATCTGCGAGATAAACTTGAAGAGGGTGCGACGCACTTACGTATTTGCGGATTTCTTCCCACGCCATCGAATGGATCGGCAATCGGAAGTGCGCGCCCATCCCTGAGCGCACGACCTTCGGCGCGAAAGCACCGGTCGTTTCGGGAGGGATTAAGACTGTCTGCACTCCAGTCGCCGCAGCTGTGCGAATCAATGTGCCGAGATTGCCAGGATCACGGATTTGGTCAGGGATGAGAATGAAATTCAGCGAATCGGGAATGGGAAGTCGGGAATCGACTAGAACAGCGAGAATTCCTTGAGGAGTTTCTGTTTCACTTAAAGATTGCAACAAGCCACTTTCCACCATCTCAACTTCTATCTTCTTGTCTTCCAATCTTTTTATTAAATTGAGGCCACGTTCACTCAGACCATCACTATATAAAGCAAATTGAAATTCCCAATTGATATTTACCGCCTCCTCGACCAACCTCACACCCTCAATCACAAATACGTTCGCTTCGCGGCGTTCCTTTGGGCGTCCCAGCAGAGCACGGACCAGTTTGATTTTTGAGTTTTGCGATGAGGTGATCACAGTCATTGCCCCCACTTATTCCGCCATGCTTTGAGAAAAACATCCACTGTGGGTTGATCATACAAAACCAGTTTGATGGTTTTCAATCCGGATGAGGTATTCTCCACCAAATACTTCTCAATCGCCGAAAAGATAATCACAGCGGCGCGGTCTTTGGGAAAGCCAAAGATGCCAGTAGAAATGGCGGGCAATGCGATCGAAGAACACTTGAGTTCATCGGCGACGCGCAGAGAACCTGTCACGGCAGATTCAAGCTTGTTGTCCTCATCGCCGTCACCCCAAACAGGACCCACAGCATGGATCACGTACTTCGCAGGCAGGCGCCCGCCCAAGGTCCACGCGGGACGCGCGTGAGAAACAGTGCCATGATCCCGAATCCAGGCATCCGATTCTTTTTGGATCGTCGGTCCACCTTTTTTTGAGATCGTCCGTGCCACTCCGCCTCCATGTTGGAGATGTTCATTTGCCGCGTTGACAATAGCATCCACTTCTTCGGTCGTAATATCGCCTTGAACGATTTGAATCGTTTGACCTGCTGAAAATATGTGTTCAACCAGAATAGTGCTCATGAAAATATTTTACCCCCGTTAAATATTGTTGGGGCGACCAGCTGGTCGCCCCTACAGTATTCATTTTGTTTTCGCAACCACCGCAGCAAATGTCTGCGGGTCGCGGATTGCCATGTCAGATAACATCTTGCGATTAAGTTCGATCTTCGCCTTCTTCAATGCAGCCACCAGCTTGCTGTAAGTGGTTCCGTTCAAACGGGCCGCGGCATTGATGCGGGCGATCCACAGTTTGCGCATGTCACGCTTGCGCACGCGGCGATCACGGGTTGCGTACCACAGGCTTTTGAGCATTGCCTCATTCGCACGCTTGAACAGGCGATGCTTTGTCCCACGCTGTCCCTTGGTGATCTTCAAAACTTTCTTATGGCGTAGATGCCCTTGCGGGCCTCCTTTTACACGAGTCATTCTTAACCTCCTGCGGTCTCGCGGGCGTCGGCGGCTGCGAAGGCACGCCAGTTGTATACACCCGAAAGCCGCAAATAAAGATCGATTACGACTTTCGCAGCGGGACGCTTTGCGCCCGCTGCTACTTAATCCATATTGGGGGCAAGGCGCTTCACACGCTTGATGATCTTGCGCGCCTTTACTTCAATCATTTCAGACAGTAGTGCCTTGCTGCGCTTGGACGTGCGTCGGCGCAGATGGCTCTTGCCGCCTTTGGTGCGGACCACTTTGCCAGAACCGGTCAGGCGAAAACGCTTGGATGTCGCCTTATGGGTCTTCAACTTGGTTTTGCCAGCCTTGACTTTGCGAGGCATTCTTTCTTGCTCCTTTCAGACAAAGTACGCAGTGCTGCGTTTGTTCTTAACCATGACTTCCTCACTTTTTGAAAGTATCATGGGATTTAGTAATTTAGGCAATAAGCAGCGAACCGCGGGACACTTCATGCGTACCCCGCGGACGTTCAACATCTTTGGGACTTGCTTTGATTACGATTGGGCTTGCGGCTCTTCTTTCGGATCAGCCTTGGGCTGCGTGCGACCTTCAGGTTGCTCGCCCTTTTCCTTCTTTTTCGCGCTGCCTTTGCCTGGTGCCAGGATCACCAGCATCGTACGACCTTCCATTTGCGGCGCGGCTTCGATGACCGAAACATCGGCAAGCGCCTGAGAGATCTCTTTCAAATCTTCGAGCGCAATCTCCGGGTAATCCATTTCACGACCGCGGAATTTGATCGTCACACGGACTTTGTGTCCCTGTAATAACCAGCGGCGGGCATCATCCACCTTGAAACCGCGGTGCGCTTCATTTGTTTTTGGTCGCAGGCGAATTTCTTTGACCTCGATCTTGGTCTGGGCCCTCTTCGCCTCCCGATCCTTTTTCGCCCGTTCGTAGATGAACTTTCCAAAATCCATCACCCGGCAGACAGGCGGGTTCGCATTGGGTGAGACTTCCACAAGATCCAACTCGGCGTCGCGTGCAATCTGTAGAGCTTGGCGTATCGGCACAACACCCACGTTGCCGCCATCTGGCCCGATCAGTCGGACTTCCGTAACACGGATGCCCTCATTAACTCGAAAATCTGAAGCGCTGATAAGTTTCTCCTATTTCAAAACAGTTGACCAGCACTCGGCTGGTTTTTGGCGGACAGATGATACCATGAAGGCGCATGAATCGTCAACAAAATAGACCGTGAACGATCAGAATCCTCCATCGCTCACGGTCTGCAGTCTATTTTACAACTCTGGCGCTCTTCTGACAATCCGATCCTTCGCCCGGGCGATAAACTCACCCAGCGGAATATTATTCTGCTGGCTTCCGTCCCTTACCCGCAGTGATACCTGTCCAGCGTTCATTTCGTTTTCACCCACCACAAGCATGTACGGAACTTTCATTAACTGTGCCTGCCTGATCTTCGCATTCATGCGCTGCGCGCTCACGTCGGCATGGACACGGACCCCTTCTTCGCGCAATTGCTTGACGATGCTTTCTGCATACTCGTTCTGTCCATCCGTGATCGGGATGACGCGCACCTGCTCAGGGGAAAGCCAGACTGGGAAGTTGCCCGCGTAATGTTCCAGCAAAAAGCCAACCATGCGCTCATGCGTGCTGAGCGGGGCACGGTGAATGCATAGCGGCATCTCTTCATTGCCTTCCTTGTTCGTGAACTTCAAGTCAAAGCGTGCCGGTTGGGCAAAATCCACTTGATTCGTGGCAAGGGAAAATTCGCGCCCGATCACGCTCCAGATCTGTACATCGATCTTCGGTCCATAGAACGCCGCTTCATCTTCGGCTTCCACGTAGGGCACATTGCCATTCTTCATTGCATTGCGGACCATGTCTTCCGTCTTGAGCCACAAGCGTTCATTGTCTGCATACTTCTTGCCAAGGCCAGCCTTGCTGTGCAGCGACAGGCGCATTACGTATTTCTCGATGCCAAACAGTTCAAAGTATTTGAGATACAGGTCGATGACAGCCAGGAATTCCCGTTCAAACTGGTCTTCCGTCACATAGATGTGGGCATCGTTCATCTGCAATGATCGGACGCGCATCAAGCCAAACAACTCGCCTGATTTTTCATAGCGGTAACACGTACCATATTCTGCCAGTCGAATGGGCAGGTCGCGATACGAACGACCCTTCGAGCCAAATATCTTGTGATGCATCGGGCAGTTCATCGGCTTGACATAATACTTCACGCCTTCGAGTTCCATTGGTGGGTACATGCTTTCAGCATAATAAGGCAGGTGACCGGAATGCAGGAACAACTCTTCCTTGGAGAGATTCGGCGTGCGGACACGCAAATACCCGGCTTTGTCTTCCATTTCTTTGGCGAGTTTTTCCAACTCTTCGATCAGCACGCCGCCGTTCGGCAGCCATAAGGGCAAGCCCGGTCCCACCTCATCATCAAACGTGAATATTTCCAAATCCTTGCCCAGCTTACGATGGTCGCGCTTCTTGGCTTCTTCCATCTGCCAGAGATAGTCCTTAAGCTGTTGCGCGTTCTCCCAAGCCGTGCCATAGATGCGTTGGAGCATTTTATTATGCTCATCCCCGCGCCAGTACGCGCCCGCAATGGACATCAACTTAAAGGCATCCTGCTTGACCTCTTTCGTATTTTCGACATGGGGTCCGCGGCACAGATCCACGAATGAATCGTGCTGGTAGATCGAAATCTCCGGCTTCTCTTTCAACGGGTTGCCATATTCATCGAGGCCGCCTTTTTCAAGACCATCGATCAACTCGATTTTGTAGGGCTGGTCTTTGAATATCTCACGCGCTTCCTCAGCAGAGAGGACCCTCTTCTTGAACTCATGCTTGCCCTGAACGATCTGTCTCATGCGCTTCTCGATCTGCTGTAAATCTTCGGGTGTAAGGTTACGCGGCAGGTCGAAATCGTAATAGAAACCATTTTCAATGGGCGGACCGATCGTATACTTTGCCTCGGGGAACAGCTCCACAACTGCCTGTGCCATGATGTGCGCGGCTGAGTGACGGACCCTATAGAGGTGGGACTCTTCATATTTTTCTTGAGCTTGTTGCAACATTCTCGCTTCCTTTCCTAAACTTATGATTGCTACCGCCAAATGGATTTTACGCGACCCGAAGAGGCGGTGGGAGCATATGTCATGTCCGAATTTCTTCGAGCCGCTGACGGGTGATGGTCGTGTCATCTTCAGTCATAGCGACCTCCTTAAACACAAAACTCGCCCGAACACGGGGCGAGAATTTAATTCACGCGGTTCCACCCGACTTGTCCCGAGCAAAGCGAGGGACCTCCTTTTGCTCAGAACGTCTCGTTCAGCTTCTAACGGAGCCATCCGTTCCACTTACTTGCTGACAGCTGATCGCTGAAAGCTTTCTGTGTCACGCTCACGGGTGGTTTTCAGTGGGCTTTCCTTGAAAAGGTTCTCAATCTTAGACCTTTTCTCCCTGTCAGGAAGCTGACCACTTACTCGTCCCGGTCATTGCGTTTCAAAGGTGGGCGAGATAGGGCTCGAACCTACGACCTCTGCTATGTCAAAGCAGTGCTCTAACCAACTGAGCTACCCGCCCGAAGGACTAACATTATAACGAGGGTAAACAAAATTTGCAATCCCAATGGTGCGGTATAACAGGGCTTTCTCAAAGATACTGTTGGCAAACCGGGAAGAAGGGGTAAGATGAGAGGTGGAGGCTGGCATGTGCTTAAAAATACGATCACCGTGGGGAATGCCGGAAGAAACGGGACGGATCGGGAAGCTGTTGTTGCGAGAGAATGATCCGTATCGATTGATGGGGGATCAATTATTTGAGAAGTGGAAGGAAGAAGAGTTTGCGGATCTGTATTCGAGCGAAGGGAAGCCGGGATACTCGCCAGTCATTCTGGCATTTGTGAGTGTCTTTCAGTTCATGGAACGATTAGCCGATCGACAGGCTGCGCAAGCCTTACGGATGCGGCTGGACTGGAAGTATGCCTTGCATTTGCCACTGGAGGATGCCGGATTTGACTTTAGTGTTTTGAGCGAGTTTCGAGATCGGTTAATGGAGGGGAAAGCAGAACAGCGGGTCTTTGAAAAGTTGGTGGAAGAAATTCGAGGCATGGGATTAATCAAGGAGCGCGGCAAGCAAAGGAGTGACAGCATTGCGATGCTAGTGAAGGTGCGGCGTCTGAGTCGGATTGAAACGGTGGTGGAAACATTACGACTGGCTGTGGTTGCACTGGTGGAAGGCAACCGAGCGTGGTGTGAAGAGATCATTCCACCCAGTTGGGAAGACAAGTATGGGGAACGATTTGTGAGGCAACGTTATAGTGAACAAGAGTGGAAGGAGTATGAAGCGAACATTGGGAACGATGGAATGTGGTTACTCAAACGGCTCACGGATGGAAGCGCACCAGCGGAGTTGCAGGATTTGCCAGCAGTGCAAGTCCTGAACACCGTATGGGCGCAGCAGTTTCAAGAAGCGCAAGGGCAGATGGTCTATAAAGATCTGAAAAAGTATGATGGGCATACCCAAATCCAGAATCCACACGACCCCGAGGCTCGTTACAGCCGCAAACGCAAGTTTGAATGGCTGGGTGACAAAGTCCAAGTGACCGAGACCGATGACGAAGGCTATCCCCATATCATCACGGATATGGTGGCCACCAACAGCAACCAGACCGACTACGAAGAACTACCGCTCATTCAAAATCGACTGATCGAACGTCAATGCAAGCCAGGCGAACATTACGTGGATGCAGGTTACCTGAGCGGACCGAACCTGGCGCACAGTCGTACTCTGGAAATTGATCTGATCGGACCTCTACCGGAAGTGGTGACGCCGCAAGACTTATTACCGAATGGGATCACACAGGCACAATTCCAAATGGATCCGCAGCACAAGATCGTCACTTGCCCACAAGGTCACCAAGCCCGCCATCCCAACCGGGTCGTGCACGCCTGGAGTTTTCATTTTCCTCAAAAGGTCTGTGCCGCCTGTCCGCTGCGCAGCCGTTGTTGTACCGGCAAAGGCGGGCGAACCGTGGGCATGAGCATGCATTATGACCTTGTGCACGCGGCACGCGCCCGCCAAAAAACGAAAGCCTTCCAAAAAGAGTATCACCAACACCGCAGTGGCGTGGAAGGCAGTTTATCTGCGCTGGTGCGTGGCCAAGGTATGCGGGTCAGCCGCTACATTGGACAGAAGAAACGCAACCTGCAAGCTATCTTCACCGGCTGTGCCGCCAACCTGAAACGGACGGCACACTGGCTGGCCGGTGAGCGGCCCCAGGGGCCACGCTCTAAAAGTTGGACCTTGCATCCGGCGTAGCGTTTCTTTTCCCTCTCGTCTGTTGATCACCCTGCCTTTCCTCGAGTTTGCCAACAGTATCTCTCAAAGTCGAGCCGCGTTGCCTGATTCCAGGCTAAACAAACCGCCAAGAACGCAAAGAACGCGAAGTCTAAGGGTTTTCTTTGTGTACTTAGCGTCCATCCTTGTCTGACATTAATTTGAGAAAGCCCGATGCGGTATAATCCCTCCGCGATGCCGAGACGTAAAGCGCCTGAAGAGATGTCTGTTGAGGAGTTACGCCGTTTGTTGATCGAGAAACGGCGCGGCGCGCGGCGCGAGCGGCTGGAGCACTTTAAAAGAACGGGCCGCGTAGTGGACGTCGCCCCGGATATCCTTGCAGAGTCTGCCCCGGTGGTGGAAACGCTCGAGGAAACCACCGACCAGCCTCAGGTCCCTGCTTCGAAGCGCAGGCGGGTAGTGGACCGGGTCCTTCTGGCGGTGGAAGTGCTGGCAGTGGTGGGACTGGTCGGCGTCCTCATCAGCGGATTTGACATCCTGCGCGACCTCAATGAAGAGGTCGCCTCGGCGTTGATCCAGGAAACGTTAACACCGACGCCGCTGGTGATGGCTGTGGTGCTTCCATCGGGGCATACACCGCCGGATGCCCAGGGGAATACGCGGCCGAATATCGATGAGATTCCAGCGCATTTGCAGCCCATGGTGCAGTCGCTGGCGAACCTACCGGTGCCGACGCCCGCGCCTGACCAGGCGATCCGCATCCAAATCCCTGCGATCAATATCGATGCGCCGGTCGTGCAGGGCGATGGATGGGAGCAGCTCAAGAAGGGTGTTGGGCAGAACGTTGGCTCTGCAAACCCCGGGCAGAATGGAAACGTCGTTCTGTCGGCGCATAATGATGTGTATGGTGAGTTGTTCCGTTACCTGGATAAGCTCGCGGCGGGAGACCAGGTGATTTTATATACACAACAGCGACAGTATGTTTATGTTGTGGACCGCACCGCGATCGTCGAGCCGACCGCCGTGGAAGTGATGGCATCCACAGGCAGCCCAACGGTGACGTTGATCTCATGCTATCCGTATCTTGTTGATAAAGAGCGCATTGTTGTTTTTGCGCGATTACAGAATTAAGGAGTTTCAAATGGCTAAGAAAAACAAAAGAGCAACGACTTCAGTGACCATGACACCCTCAACGACTCGTACTGAATTCAATCCCGATTACACGTACGTGAAGCGCGATTTGGTGCGCATTGGCACGCTCGCAGGTTTCTTTGTTACTGTGCTGGTGGTCCTTTCCTTCTTCCTCCGGTAAGAAAGTAGCAGGGACAATCCGCCAGGATGATTTCGTATTCCAATTAACCCGGGCGGGATGCTCCTACGTATCAGGAACAATTTTTGCATAACTAAGGGCGACCCCCATGGGTCGCCCGAACTGTTTATGGAACACGAAATTACTCTTACTACACTTACCTATGGCGGCGATGCAATGGGACGTCTTGAGGATGGCCGCGCGGTCTTTGTCCCGTTGGGGCTGCCGGGCGAGCGCGTGCAAGTCCGATTGACGTATGAAAAGCGCGGCTTCGCGCGTGGAGAATTGGTGGAAATACTCGAAGCATCGCCGCATAGAATTATTCCGCGGTGCAAACATTTCGGTGTGTGTGGTGGGTGCCATTATCAGCATTTGCCGTATTTAGGCCAGTTAAAGGCAAAAGGAGAAATTCTGCGCGATCAATTGACGCGGATTGGCAAAATTGAGAACCCGCCTGTGCAAAATATGGTGGCGAGTCCCAGCCCGTGGAATTATCGGAATCATGTGCAGTTCCATTTGACAGCAGAGGGAAAATTAGGTTATGCAGGTGCAGGGACAACGTTTGCTCACGGAATCATTCCGATCACAGAATGCCATCTCCCCGAAGGATCCATTAATTCCCTGTGGCCGCAGCTTGAATTTGAACCAGAGACAAACATTGACCGTGTCTCTCTTCGTTCGGGAAAAGATGATTTGATGCTTGTCTTGGAAGCAGATTCTCCTGAGGCTCCCGTGCTTGAGATCGAAGCAGAGATTTCGGTCGCGCATGTTTTTGAAGAGAATACGGTTGTCGTTGCTGGAAACGATCATATTGTGATCTCTATCCTCGGTCTTGATTTCCGTGTCTCTGCCGTGTCGTTCTTTCAGGTCAATACGGCCATGGCAGAGAAGATGGTCAATCACCTGATTGCTAATTTACCCCTTACTCCATCCACTACTCTCATGGATGTCTATTGCGGAGCCGGTTTGTTCAGCAGGTTCCTTGCACCAAAATGTGAGCGTGTCATTGGGATCGAATCTTCTCCATCTGCCTGTGAAGACTTTTCCTTCAACCTGGATGAGTTTGACAACGTGGAACTCTACGAGGGATTGGCTGAAAATGTGATCCCACATCTTGAAGTGAAGCCGGACATTGTCCTGGTTGACCCGCCGCGCGCGGGACTGGACAAGCGTGTTGTGGATGGGATCCTGAAACTGAATCCGCGCGTCATCGCGTGCGTTTCGTGTGATCCATCCACGCTGGCGCGAGACGCGGCGCGTCTCACCGATGGGGGATACCGTCTCAAAGACGTAACGCCATTTGACTTGTTTCCGCAGACGTACCATATTGAAAGTATCTCCCTCTTTGAGCATTAAACAGAAATTCCCTTCCCAAGCAGGAAGGGGATTTCTGTTTAAGAGTCTTATCAGTCTCCCACAGGGATAACCTCAGCTCGTGGGGCTATGGCAGGCAGGGCTTTGATCTCCCGATAGGTCAACGTCCAGACCGTGGATGTATACACCGTTTGCCAGCTGCCCAGGAGGAGCCAGGGCGAAAAGGCAATGACGAAGAACAGGGGCAGAACGAAGAGACTGGCGGCAATCCAGGGCAGCAGACCACTGAGAAATAGACTGAAGAGTCCTACCAGTAGCAGTCCTGGGATGGCAGCCACTATTGCTGCGATGATGCTGGTGACGATCACAACAGGAATGGTGACGATGATCGCGATGATGGAGACAATGATCCAGGCAATGCCCAGCCCGAGCATTACAAGCCACATCAGGCCAACATTCTTCCAGTTCTCACGCACCATTGCCAAACCGCGCCGCAGTGATTCTCCTACGCTGGCATCCTCCAAAACACAGACACGCCAGAAGAAATGACGCAACAGATTGAGAACAATACTGACGATTACCACTGCGAAGATCGTGAGAAACACCAAACCGATTATGGTAACAACACTTGCAGCAGCAAAGTTGGCGTTCCCGTTTGTAACTGCCAGATAAATGACCACACCGGCAACGAGCAGTATGAGAACCAGGAATATGAATGGTAAATGCACGATCAGGTTGATCAGGAACAATCGCCACGAGGTGCGCGACCATCCGATGCGAAACCCCTGAGGCAATGTCATCTTATCGCCGGTACTTTCAAATTCATCCACCATGCGGATCACTGCGGTTTCGGAAACATAGCGTGCAATCGCCACAACGATACCCACGACCAGCAGGATCACGACGAAGACACCGATGATCCAGAGGAATGTGGTTAATGCCTGTCCTGATATATCCATCTCGGGGATTCCCTCATTGAAGAGTTTTTCCAGCTCGCGATTGAAATCTCGGAAAAACTCACGCATGCTCTGGGGAGTAGACTGATCGTTATTATTTCCATCATCCCGGTATCGAACACTGTTATTCCCTCCACCGGATGAGCCGGCAGTAGCGAGAGCCAATATCAAACCGAAGACCCAGAGCACCCGATAATTCCACAGGATGTACCAGGCACGTCTTAAGATTTTGATGGGATCCATTCTGTTCTCCTTCTAACAAACTTTTATATTCTCGTTCTTTTCGGACCGTGGGCTTGTCTCAGCCTTCAAGGAGTTGGCCAGGTTGCTGGCGCTGATGACGCGTATGATGTGCCCACCAGATCGCGATCCAACTCATGTAGAGCAGCGCGATCGAAACTTGTAAACTGATCTGCGGCAGGGATGTCCTGGTAAAGGTTTCGGTTGATGCTGCCAGGTCGAGGGTACTGCCGCTCAAAACACCAAATTGCCCAAGTGTGGCTGACCAGTAGGCCTGGTTTGAGGAACTGAAGACCAGCCAGTCAGAAATACTTGTCAGCAATCCCAGGTTATTCGCCGCGGATAATAGATCGCTCACCAGAAATGATGTACTGATAAAGATCCATGCTCCAAGAAGCCCAACCGGGATCATCCACCAGCCAATCTCGAGAATCCTGTTTCCTGACGTTGAAGTTTGCCGATGAGGCAGTCGCAGGTTTACCTGACAGGTGAACCGTTCGGGAGAAGGGAATTCTGGTGCAGGAACTTCATGCAAGAACCCTGAAAGTCTCTCCAACGATCCCAGTTCTGCCTGGCAGGCCGGACATTCAGCGAGATGTGCTGCCACATGTTGAAGCCGACTGCCGCGCAATTCACCATCCAGATATGCATTTAACCATTCGGTGACGTGCTTAGACATTTTCAGCCTCCACCTGTAAGAATAAATTTTGTTCCAGCTTGTCCTTCAGTAACTTGCGGGCATAGTTCAATCGTGACATAACTGTACCCACTGGAATATCAAGCGTATCTGCGATCTCGTGATAAGACAGTCCTTCATACTCTCTGAGCACTAGTACTACTCGGCTGGCGTCTGGCAGTGATAAGATCGCCTTTTGTACCAGAGCCGTTCGTTCTTCCTGGGAGAAGACGGCTTCCGGCCCAGGCTGAGGATCCATCAGCTGCAAATCCTCCAGAGCATTGGGCAGGATGCGCTTCTGCTTGCGCAGCATATCCGTTGCGGCATTGACTCCTATGCGGTACAACCAGTTGCGGAGGGATGTGTGCGGGCGATACGATGAAAGGTGTAACCATGCCTGGATAAACGCTTCCTGGGCCGCATCTTCTGCAATGTGCTCATCGCCATACATACGGTAGATAACGTTCAACACACCCCGGGCATGGATGCGAACCAATTCACTGAATGCATTTCGGTCACCGTTTTGGGCCAGGATGATAAGTTCTGTTTCATTGGCTCTGAAGACCATTGCCACTGTGAGATAACCCTTTCTGAAACTCCTGC
>DATKED010000060.1:0-17637 GCA_035512375.1 Anaerolineales bacterium | reverse complement strand
AGCCAGGCTTTCCTCTTTCCTGTTTTTCTCACTAACCATGGAAACCACATGCTCCTTCGGGTATGTCGTCAGGAGGATACTCTTCAAATACAGAGCCAGTTCACGCGAATCAATGTTTACCAACAGAGCAGGTGTATCGGTCGGGTAAGGTGGGATATGCGAGGCTGAAAGTGTCCGCGCTTCGAGCAGGATCAACCTCGAGGGCGGAGGGATCTGAAGCACGTCAATAATTCGAGCAACAAGAGTAAAGTCCATTAAGGTCTCCAATTATAGAGGGGTGCACGAACTGTCAAAGAATTTTTCAGCAAAACAAAATACGCAACTCGTAAATTGTATCTTACGAATTGCGTATTTCGCTTCCGATATAGATGTTTGAAGATTAACGCTTGGTGTAGGTAGGAGCCTTGCGGGCTTTTTTGAGGCCGGGTTTCTTACGTTCCTTGACGCGGGCGTCGCGGGTCAGCAAGCCATTCTTGCGCAAAGCGGATGTCCACTCGCCATTTATCAAGACAAGCGCGCGGGAGACTCCCAAACGCACCGCTTCGGTTTGGCCCGTGACACCACCACCATTCACCTTGACGGTGATATCGTATTTGCCTGCGTCCTGCCCAACGGCAAGGAACGCACGCAGAACATCCTGCAAGTCACCGATGCGCGGAAAGTACACAGCGGCTTCCTTATCATTCACTGTAAAGGTACCAGAACCGTCCATCAAGCGGACGCGAGCTGTGCTTTCCTTGCGACGGCCAATTGCTTCATAATACTGTGCCATATCTTCTTTCCTCTTTCCTTACGCCAGCGGCTCGGGATGATTTGTGGTATGCGGGTGATTCGGACCAGCATAGATCTTCAAACGCTTGAGCAATGCACGTCCCATTCGGTTGTGTGGCAGCATGCCCCATACAGCGGCGCGCAATACACGATCCGGATGCTGTTGTAGTTGATCGCGCAGCGAGATGGATTTATAACCGCCTGGATAGTTTGAATGGCGGTGATACATTTTGGTTTCCAGCTTTGTGCTGGTTTTGGTGCCTGTCACAGCCACCCGCTCGGCATTGATTACCACCACATAATCACCCATCTCCACGCCAGGCGTGAAGGTCGGTTTGTGTTTGCCAAGCAGGACACGCGCGATGCGCGTGGCAATCCGTCCAAGGATTTCGCCATTGGCATCCACAAGCACCCACTTGCGTTCAATTTCGCTTGCTTTCGGATAGTACGACTTGTACACTTTCTGATCTCCGTTTCTTTTCTTATTGACCCATTGACTCAGTGTTTCGCCTTTCAGGCGTATGCCACTTCGACTAACGTCAGCCCATGTGCAGGGGCTAAGCCTGCGGGAAGCGTTTCGCTTCTCGTCCCAGCCAATCCCTGCTTCGCTAAAAAGCGAGCGATCTTCTCAGCGGGAACCTTTCCCTGTGCAACAGCCACCTGGAAAAATACCAGCCGGCGCACCATTCGATATAGAAATGCATTCGCTTGCACTTCAAAGTGCCATTCGTCTTCTTCGGTTTGCTTCCATTCGGCTTTCATCACGGTTCGCACGCTCCCGCCTCTGGGAGTGGTCGGGGAACCGAAGGCAGAAAAATCGTGCGTACCGAGGAAAAGCTGCGCGGCATCAGCAAGGAAATCGCCATTTATCGCAGGCCATACCCGCCAGGCAAAGCGCTCCCGGATGGGGTCACGCAGTGATTGGCAGAACAGCTTGTAAAGGTAACGACGAGATATTGCATCAAAACGCGAATGGAACTTTGCATGAACCATCCGTACTTTGCGAGCAGCCATATCGGCAGGAAACGCAGCATTCAACGCGCGGACGAGCTCCTCGTCAGAGTGGGACCAGTCAAGGTCAAACGAAGCAACCTGACCCGTTGCGTGAACGCCAGTATCTGTCCGCCCAGCCATAATGACTGAACGTGCAGTCCATCCTAACTTGCACAGAGCTTTTTCGAGTACGCCCTGTACTGTCCTTCTGTTCGCCTGCCGCTGGCTTCCGAAAAAGTCCGTGCCGTCATAGGCAAGAGTCAATTGGTAACGTGCCATAAAATTGTCACTCTGAGGGAGTGTTCTTTGCAATCGAAGAGTCTCGCTTGTCACGTCGGAGATTCTTCACTTTGCTCAGAATGACATGTGCTACTTTACTCTTCAACCAGTTCCAGAATTACCATCTGAGCCGAATCACCCATGCGGGGTCCAAGCTTCAAAATACGAGTATAGCCACCGTTGCGAGTCGCAAAGCGAGGGGCGATCTCATCGAAGAGACGCTTGATTACCTGATTGTCTCCAAGCTTGGATATAACCAAACGGCGGGCATGCACCTTCTGCGCATCATCTCCGGAAGCACTGTTGCGCGCAATGGTGATGAGACGTTCCGCTTCTCCACGGATCGCATTCGCTTTGGCGCGCGTGGTCTGAATTCGCTCGTGTATGAAAAATTGTTTGATAAGGTTGCGACGGAGTGCCACACGTGCACCGGTCGTCCTTCCAAGTCTATAACCTGATACTTGATGTCGCATCGCAATTACTCCACAGAACTCGTTTCGTCTTTCATGTAGCCCTTTTCACGCATCTTCTGGCGCAACTCATCCAGGCTCTTCTCACCGAAATTGCGGATGGACATTACTGCCGTTTCGCCTTTTTCAAGAAGGTCAAGCACATCACCGACGGTTGTAATGCCAGTGCGTTTGAGCGAATTGAAGACTCGTACTGAAAGGTCAAGAGCTTCCACCGGTGTATCAGCCAGCTCACTGGTCAAACGACTGCCACCCACTTCCTTTTCTATGGCGACTGCCAATGTCTCCTCAGAGACGCCGGCAATATAACGCATGTGATCAATGACCAGTTTGGCAGCAGTACTAAGCGCTCTTTCAGGAGAAAGGGTCCCATCGGTCCAGATCTCCAAAGTGAGCTTGTCGTAATTTGTACTCTGACCCACACGAGCAGATGTCACTTCCCAGTTCACACGCTTGACAGGACTATAGATCGCATCAATCGGCAATTCGCCGATGGGCATGTGCCCACTGCGCTCATTGGCTGGCGAATATCCGCGGCCGCGCTCTACAGTGAACTCAAGATCAAGTTTGGTCTTGGGTCCATCCACTGTAAAGAGATACAGTTCAGGATTCACAATCTCAACTTCGGCAGGCATGATGATGTCCGCTGCGGTAACCGTCCCCTCACCGCGTACTTCGAGATTCATACGGGTGGTATCCACGCCATCTAGCTTCAGACGCAATTGCTTGACCTGCAGGGTCACCTGGATCACATCTTCGCGCACGCCAGGAATCTCGCTGAACTCATGCAGCACATCCGCAATGCGAATGGACGATACCGCCGCGCCTTCCAATGAGGATAACAGAACGCGGCGCAGTGCGTTCCCCAACGTCACACCATAACCTCGTTCAAGGGGGCTGATAACAAATTTCCCGTAATTTCGAGCCTCAGCCTCGCGCTCAATTTTCGGCATAACCATATTCGTGATACCCATCACGGTTCACCTCTCCCTGTAAAAACAGTAGAAATTTACTGGCTGTAGTTCCAGCACAACCAAAAGCAATTACTACCGTGAGTAGTATTCGACGATCAGCTGTTCGTTCAAGAAACCGTCAATTTCAGCACGTTCAGGAAGACGCTGAATGCTACCAAACATCTGCTTGGTGTCACGATTGAGCCAGCTTGGTGATGTGCGAGCATCCGCTAGGTCACCTAATTCTTTGAAGTATGTCAGGCTACGTGAACCATCGCGCACGGCAACGATATCACCCTCTTTTAAAAGCATCGAGGGCACATCGGTGCGACGATCATTCACCATGAAGTGACCATGTGTCACCATCAGGCGAGCCTGTGCACGATTCGCTGCAAAGCCGAGGCGGTAGACAACATTGTCCAAGCGCGACTCCAGGATCTGCAAAAGGTTCAGACCCGTCAAACCACGGCGTTGAAGCGCAACTGCATAATAGCGGCGAAACTGACGTTCCAAAACGCCATATACGCGCCGGGCACGTTGCTTGGCGCGCAACTGGCGCAAATAATCGGACTCACGACCAGAGCGGTTGCGACCGCCTCGGCTGCCCGTTTTTCCATGCTGACCGGGCGGGAAGGGACGTCGGTCGATCGCACATTTCGGAGTGAAACAGCGTTCGCCTTTCAGATAGAGTTTTTCGCCTTCGCGCCGGCAGATTCTACAAACCGGACCAAGATTCTTCGACATAGATTACTTTCCTCTAAATCAAACTACACGCGGCGCTTTTTCGGCGGTCGACAGCCATTATGCGGCACCGGCGTAATATCAGAAATTGAACGGACCCGAAGTCCCATTGCCTGGACAGCACGAATTGCGTTTTCACGACCAGGACCAGGTCCCTTAACAAACAATTCGACTTCCTGTATTCCCAATTGCTGGGCAGCCTTGATCGCCTGTTCCGCCGCGAGACGCGCGGCAAACGGCGTGCTTTTGCGGGAACCTTTAAAACCAGCGGAACCCGCACTGCCCCACGCAACGGTATTGCCTTCCGTATCTGTAACGGTGACAATCGTATTATTAAACGATGCAAAGATATGCACCTGCCCCGAGGAAATGGCGCGTCTGGTCTTCTTTGCGCCTGCCCCTCGACGTGTGGAACGTACACTTTGAGCCATAATTCATCAACCTCTTATTTCTTCGCACCGCGACGGCGTCCGCGACCAGCAACCGTCTTCTTGGTGCCTTTGCGGGTACGTGAATTCGTGCGCGTGCGCTGGCCACGAACCGGTAAATTACGGCGATGGCGCATACCGCGATAAGACCCGATCTCGATCAGGCGCTTAATGCTCATTTGAACTTCGCGGCGCAAGTCACCTTCCACCTTATAATTCTTGCTCACGAACTCGCGGATCGCAGCAACATCCGCCTCAGAAAGGTCCTTTACCCGTATATCAGGGTTGACCTTTGTCTGAGCCAGGATTTGTTGCGCGCGAGTCGGTCCTATCCCATAAAGATAGGTCAAGCCAACTTCAACCCGCTTATTGCGGGGCAGATCGACACCTTCAATTCTCGCCATAGTTCATCTATCCCTGTCGCTGTTTATGCTTTGGATTTTCACAGATTACAAATACTACGCCTTTGCGCCGAACAATTCGGCACTTGGCACAACGCTTCCGTATCGACGGAGAGACTTTCATAACAACACTCCTTACAAATTTCCATTCTCGATATAGCCAAGTTTTTGATTATACACGTTCGTCTTTCATTCGTCCAGATTACACGAAATGCTGCATCAGGATTACAGGACAGTCAGGATTAGAGGTTTTCCTTCGGTGACAGCCACAGAATGCTCAAAATGAGCTGTCAATGATCCGTCTGCAGATACTACCGTCCACTGGTCGGGAAGGACCCGTGTTTCGTCTGTACCGACAAGTACCATTGGTTCGAGGGCAATTGTCATACCTGCCTTGAGCGGCATCCCGTTACCGGGTTTGCCATAGTTTGGCACTTGTGGTCCTTCATGCATTTGTCTACCAACGCCGTGACCCGTATATTCACGTGTTACATAATAGCCACGGCTTTCCACATAATTTTGTATCGCCGCAGAGACATCACCCGTTCGGTTGCCTACACACATCTTTTCAATGCCTGCGCTAAGCGCTCCCTGGGTGACCTCGAGAAGTTCCTGCGCCTCGGGAGATATTTCTCCCACACCGCCAGTGAATGCTGAATCCGCAACCATTCCGTCCAGCACGGTTCCACAGTCAATAGAGACAATGTCTCCTGCTTTCAGCTTTCGTGTCCTGCTCGGAATGCCATGGACAAGCTCACGATTGATGCTGACCGTAATAGAGGCAGGAAATGGTGGGTGGCCATATCCCTTGAATGGCGATACACATCCGTGTTTCCTCAGCACTTCCTCAGCAGCCGCGTTGAGGTCGGCAGTGGAAACACCTGGTTTTAAAAGTTCCTTTGTTGTTGCCAGCACTTCTGCGTTGATTCGACCTGCTTCACGCATAACCTGCAGCTCAGCCGGACTTTTGATATGGATCTGGCGTGCCCAACTCATAAGTATTACTTTTTCACTGCATCCAAAAGATCTTCTGTTACCTGATCTATCGATCGCATTCCATCAATTTCAAACAGTTTGTCGTGATCGCGATAATAAGAGATCAACGGTGAGGTTTGCTTAAAGTAAACCTCAATGCGGTGCTTCACCGTTTCAGCTTTATCGTCATCACGCTGATAAAGCTCAGACCCGTCGAAGTCACATTTCATATCATTCTTGGGCGGGTTTGTCTTCTCGTTAAAGATATGACCTTCCGCCCGGCAGGTCCAGCGTCCACCCAACCGCTCGACGAGGATGTCCTCTTTTGCCGTGATAAAAGGGACAATATTTACATGCCCATCAAATTCATGGAGCATGGTCTCCAATGCGTCTGCCTGTGCCGGTGTACGGGGAAAGCCATCCAAAATCGCACCCGTTTTACAATCCGGCCGAGAGAGGCGCTCTCTGATCATGGCAATGGTCACATCGTCCGGGACCAACTCTCCTTTGGTCATATAGGTTTGAGCCAGCTTTCCAAGCTCTGTCTGATTCTTAAGGTTCTCACGGAACAAGTCGCCTGAAGAGATATGCGCCAGTCCGGTTTTTTCGGACAAAATCTTCGCCTGCGTACCTTTACCAACACCTGGGGGACCAAGCATGACAATGAAGGTCGCCATAAATGCTCCTAGCTGACGAGAAGTTTTTCCTGATAACCGTGCAACTTAAGCTCAGCTTCGATATTCATAAATGTATCACGGACAACCCCGACAACGATAAGCAGACCCGAAGAGGACAAAAGAAAGATTCCCGCGTTGGCCGAAGCAGCCGGGATAATCAATTGCAAAAGGAATGGCATGATTGCCACGGTTCCCAGAAGCAATGCTCCCGGCAATGTGATACGGCTTTGAATCCGGCTCAGGTATTTCTGTGTCGCGGCACCGCTATGTACACCGGGGATCTGTGCACCGGAACGCTTCAAATTGTTGCCATAGTTCTGTTGCTCAAAAATAACGGTCGTATAAAAATAAGTGAAGCTCACAACCATAATGAAATACAGAACCCAGTATCCCCAGGAGTTTATGCCCGTGGGATTAAAGAAGTTCTGAAGGTTGGTTGAGAATGTGCTCACCCATGCAGTCGGCGAATTAATGAAGTAACTGGCAATGATCGCCGGGAATTGCAGGATGGCGCTGGCAAAGATCAGAGGGATCATTCCGGAGAGGTTGACCATCAGAGGCAAAGTGGGCTGAGGCATTTTCACTGATTTGCCGCGCTGGATGGCATAAAAGACCTGGCTCTTTTGTGGATACATGATCGGCACGTTGCGACGCCCCTGCTGGACAAAAACAATGGCCAGCACGGTCAACACAATTACAAAGAGCATGGCGGAAAGCAAAACCCAGCGGTTCTGCTCGTCCAACAACAGGGTCTGAATATTAGCGGGGATCTGCGATACGATGCCTGCAAAGATGACAAGCGAAAGACCCTGCCCGCGAATGCCATACTCCGAAATCAACTCTCCTAACCAGATCGCAAACATTGTTCCTGCGGTCATGACCAGGATCACGGTGAGGGAAGGGAGCCAAAAGTCACCCGTGAAAGAAAACTGGATAATAGGACGACCGAGCGCCTGCATGGAAAGGGAGTTAAATATATTGATCTGGCCAATTGCTGAAAGAACTGCCATCGGAACAGCAAGATAATATGTCCATTTCTGCATCCAGCGGCGTCCTTCACGCTGATCCTCCTGCATCCGGCGCTGTAAAGCGGGAATAATGGGAATAAGCAATTGCAGGATGATCTGAGCGGTAATGTAAGGATACACGCCCATCGATAGAAGGGAGAAGTTGGAAATCGTCCCACCAGATAACAGATTCAGGAAGCCGATAAAGCCTCCCTGACCGCCTTGGGTTTGGAAGAAGGCTGCCAGCGCTTCACGGTCAGCGCCCGGCACAGGGACATTTGCTGCAATGCGGAAGAGTATCAATATTCCAAGCGTAATGAGCAATTTCTTCCGAATATCTTGCGAGCGCCATAAAAAACGCCACGCCGATTGTTTCTTTTCAGGCATCTGAACATTCCTCTTGAATCAGAACTAACCGATCAACTCAACGCTGCCACCGGCCGCTTCGATTTTTGCCTTGGCTCCCGCGCTCACACGATGAGCACGCACCTTGAGAGCCACATTCATCTCCCCACGTCCCAGAATGACGATGGGGTTGCGCGGGTCACGCAGCAGATGAGCCTTTTCCAGCGATTCGGGATTGACTTCCGCGTGGTCTTGGAAGGATTCGGTCAACTGATCCAAATTCACTTCGTTGTAATGTACCTGGTTGCGGGGCGTAAATCCCTGACCACGCATGAATGGCAGGCGGCGGTAAAACGGCAGATTGCCACCCTGGCGATACATGTTGCCACCTTGGCCGGAGCGCGCGCCCTCACCTTTGGTACCGCGGCCAGCGGTCTTGCCTTGGCCCGCGGAAATACCGCGCCCAACGCGCTTTCGATTCTTTTTAGAGCCCGGATTGGGCACAAGATCGTGTAGTTTCATCTTTCTTTCCTACTCTTCGACTTGAACCAAATGTACGACTTTACGGATCATTCCGCGCAAAGCCGGATTATCTTTATGTTCAACAGTCTGATGCATGCGACGTAAACCCAGCGCGAGCACTGTTTGCTTTTGATCCTTGGTATAACCAATGGGACTGCGGACCAAAGTCACGCGTATGTTTTTTTCGCCTGTTTCCTTCTTAGGCATTTTGCTTCCTCCGTTCCCAGAACGGCAACAGTTCACTGACATTTTTGCCGCGGCGAGCCGCTTCCACCTGGGGTGATTTCAACTGCTCAAGAGCATGGAAGGTTGCCTGCACCACATTCAAAACGTTGGCGCTACCCTGAGATTTGGTCAGGATATCACGAACACCAGCTACTTCAAGCACAGCACGCACACCACCTGCAGCGATAACGCCCGTACCAGGAGAAGCTGGCTTGAGCATCACTCGTGCACCGGCGACTTTTCCCAATACTCCATGGGGAATGGTCGTGCCAGCGAGATTGACAACGCGCATATTCTTGCGGGCGCGTTCCGAGGCCTTACGCATGGCATCGGGCACAGCATTCGCCTTGCCAACACCCATGGAGATGGTGCCTTTCTTATCCCCAACCACAACTGTGACTCGGAATTGAAAACGGCGACCACCCTTCACAACCTTGGCAACGCGGGCAATCTCAATCACACGCTCTTCAAACTGGTCCTGAGCTTCAAAACTCTGCTGTTCGGTCTTTTCGTATGCTGCCATTTCTTTCTCCAGTCAAGCCTAAAATTGCAGGCCAGCTTCACGCGCCCCATCTGCGAGCGCTTTGATGCGTCCAATATAACGATAGCCGCCTCGATCAAAAACAACAGCCTGAATACCTTTATCCTTGGCGCGTTCAGCAAGTGTCTGACCGACCAGCTTCGCCTGTTCGGATTTTTTCAGACCCTTCAATTTTTCGCGCAGATCATGGTCCACTGTTGAAGCGGAAAGCAGGGTATGACCGGAGTGATCGTCGATCACCTGCGCATAAATGGCAGACAAACTTCGAAAGACGTTCAACCGCGGACGTTTCGCTGTTCCCGATAAACTTTTGCGCACACGCTCGTGACGGCGCACGCGTGCGACAGAACGAGAATTTTTAGCCATGGCTTACTTGGCTCCTTTCCCAGCCTTACCGGCTTTACGGCGGATCTTCTCGCCAACATAACGAATTCCCTTGCCATGGTACGGCTCAGGCGGCCGGACTCGCCGGATCTCGGCTGCGGTTTGACCCACTACTTCCCGATCATAACCGAGCACCTTGATCTGGCGCGTCTTTAGATCAACCTCAAAAGAAATACCAGCAGCGGGCTCTACTTTCACAGGATGTGAATAACCAACAAACAGAGCCAGATCCTTCCCCTGCATTTCAGCGCGATAGCCCACGCCTTCCACTGCAAGCACAATCTCAAAACCGGAACTGACACCATGCACCATGTTCGCGATCAAAGCCCGGGTTGTACCATGTAACGCGCGCTCCCTCGGATGGTCCGATTTGCGCGTGATCACAACCTGTCCATCTTCCAACGCAATACCGACCAGCGAGGAAAATGTTTTTTTCAATTCGCCTTTCGGCCCTTTCACATGGACATCCGAACCCTGTACATTGATCTGTACTCCGCTCGGAACTGCCACTGGTAAACGTCCAATGCGAGACACTTAATACCTCCTGCCTACCATACTTTGCAAAGGATCTCGCCACCCACGCCCAACTGTCTGGCGCGAGTACCGGTCATTACACCCTTAGGTGTGGAAATGATGGCAACACCAATACCTGAAAGCACCCAGGGAATATCCTGCTTTTTGGTATAGATACGTCGTCCAGGTTTGCTCACACGCTCGATGCCGGAAATTACCGGACGACGCTCGCGCCGCTCACCTACATACTTTATTTTCAAACGCAAAACCCTCTGGTTGGATTGTTCACTCTCAGCAACATCGAACCCTTCGAGAAAACCTTCATCCTTCATGATCTTGGCAATCTCTAGCTTAAGCTTTGAGTTCGGCATCGCAACCAGTGTGTGACCCGCAGTCACGGCATTACGGATGCGGGTCAGCATATCAGCAATGGGATCAATAACAGTCATGTTATCACCTCTACCCGCTTACCATGAAGACTTCACGACACCAGGGATCTTGCCCTGTAATGCCATTTCACGAAAACAAATTCGGCACAAGCCAAAACGACGGATGTAGCCACGCGGACGTCCACAGCGGACGCAACGATTACGCACCTGGCTGGCATGTTTCCGACGAGCTTCACGGTATTGCATACTTTTCTTCGCCATAATTTACGCTTCCTTCTTGCTGAACGGCATACCAAGCAATTGCAGCATCACTCTCGCCTGGTCATCGTTTTTGGCAGTGGTCACAATCGTCACTTCCATGCCGCGCAATTTATCAATCTTGTCGTACTCGATCTCCGGAAAGATCAATTGATCACGCAGACCCAGCGTGTAATTTCCACGCCCATCAAATGCGTTTGCTGATACACCACGGAAATCACGCACACGCGGGAGAGCAGTACTCATCAATCGATCGAGGAAAGCCCACATGCGGTCACCACGCAGTGTGACTTTGGTTCCAATTAAGCGGCCTTCGCGAAGCTTGAAATTGGCAATGCTCTTGCGCGCCTTTGTCATAACGGGCTTCTGACCCGTAATGATCGTCAAATCAGACACTGCGGCTTCCATCGACTTGGGATTATCCATTGCCTCACCCATTCCGATGTTCACCACAACCTTGGTAACGCGTGGCACCTGCATAATGTTCTTGAGATCGAATGCCTTGCGCAGAGCAGGGACAACCTCATTATTATATTTTTCTTGCATTCTATTCATTGCAATTACTCCGCGACTAATCGATCAACGCCTGACAGTTCTTGCACACACGACGAGACCCATCCTCATCGCGTTGAACAGCCACACGTGTCGGCTCACCACACTTTGGACATACCAGCATCACATTTGAGATGTCGATGGGTCCTTCGAACTGGATCCGGCCGGGGTTAATGTTACGACCGGCCTGGGTCTGTACCTGCTTCTGATGTTTGGTGCGAATATTTACACCTTGAACGACAACACGGCGGTCTTCCAATAAGACATTGATCACTTCGCCGCGCTTGCCTTTATCTTCCAGGCGGCCACTGATGATTTCTACCGTATCGCCTTTACGAATCTTGACTCTCATACCTAAATACTCCTCAACCTACAGCACTTCGGGAGCCAGTGAAACGATCTTCATAAAGCCTTTTTCACGAAGCTCTCTGGCAACAGGGCCGAAAATGCGAGTGCCTTTGGGGTTGACTCCATCAGCATCCAGGATCACCGCCGCATTGTCATCAAAGCGAATGTAGGAACCATCTTCACGGCGCCATTCCTTTGCACAGCGCACAATGACAGCCCGCACCTTGTCGCTTTTTTTCACGCCACCCTGCGGTGTTGCAGACTTCACTGAAGCAACGACGACATCGCCAATACTTCCATATTTACGACTGGAACCACCCAGCACATGAATAACAAGCAATTCGCGGGCACCGGAATTATCGGCGACTTTCAGCCGGGACTCATGCTGAATCATCGCTGACCTCCACGTTCAGATCAGCGACGCCGGTATCAGCAGTACGGATCTCATGCTTCACAATGCTTTCCACAACCCAGTGCTTATCGCGGGAGAGCGGTCGTGATTCCACGATCTGAACCTGATCGCCAATCTGACAGCCAATCTCATCATGAGCCTTCACACGCTTGCTGGAGTGGACAACCTTGCGGTACAGAGGATGGCGAAACTTACGCGTAATCTCTACGACGACCGTTTTGGTCATTTTGTTGCTGGTGACAACACCAGTTATGCGACGACGATTGTTCATGCTTCACCTTCCGTCTCAGCCGTCACCTGCTGGCGCAGAATGGTCTGCATCCGGGCGATCTCACGGCGCAACATGCGCAAACGGCTGGTATCAGTTAACTGGCCCGTCACCTGCTGGAAACGAAGTTTCATCAACTCCTCGCGGGCATCAGACAGCTTTGTCTCGATTTCACCCGTTTTCAGGTTGCGCAGATCACTGGTTTTTGTTGACTTCATGCCTGCTCTCCTGCATCATGACGAGCTACGATCTTGGTTTTGATCGCAAATTTATACTGGGCATTCTTAAGTGCCTGGACCGCAGTTTCTGAATCCAAGCCGCCGACCTCAAACATGATGCGGCCGGGTTTGACGACTGCCACATAATATTCCACATTACCCTTACCCGAACCCATGCGGGTTTCGGGGGGTTTGTGCGTATACGGTTTGGCAGGAAAAATGCGGATCCAGACCTTACCGCGCCGCTTCATTTCACGGACAATCGTCCTGCGTGCTGCTTCGATCTGCCGGGCGGTCACCCAACCCGGTTCCAACGCCTGCAGCCCAAACTCACCGAAGCTCACCTCTGCACCGCGCAAGGCTTTGCCCCTCATTCGACCGCGCATTTGTTTGCGCCACTGTACACGTTTTGGCATCAACATAGTTACTACCTCATACAAAGACAACTCGCTACGCGTACGCGGCTATGCGCTCACGTATACGCCTTCAGTTGTCTCCGCTTTTTCTTCAGTTTCAGGCACAGCTTCGCCTTTGTAAATCCAAACTTTCACACCGAGCTGACCATAAGTGGTTCTGGCTTCAGTCTTGGCGAAATCCAGATTCGCGCGCAACGTTTGCAGAGGAACGCGTCCATCACGCAAAGTCACATCACGTGACATTTCCGCGCCGCCCAGGCGGCCGCCGACCATGATCTTGATTCCCTGCGCACCCTGACGCATTGCCTGTTGAATGGCACGCTTCATGGCACGGCGGTAAGCAATACGACGTTCGAGCTGATCGGCAACATTGCGCGCCACCAGCGTGGCATCAGTATCCGGTGAACTGATTTCCTTGATATCAAGATCTACTTTCTTTCCAACCAATGCTTCCAATGCATGGCGTATTTTCTTTACGCCTTCGCCTTTGCGACCAATCAAAATACCCGGCTTGGCAGTATGAATTGCGATCCGGACCTTTCCCGGATAACGCTCGACCTCGATTCGGGAAATACCTGCCTTGCCATTTTTCACGGTGTCAGGCAAATCCTTGCGAAGTTTGCGCACATCAGTGTCTTTTGCAGCACCGCCTTTGGAAACCGTTCCCTGTAACAGGCTGCGAATGGCAAAATCCTGATGTAGCTGATCACGATACTGTGTACCCTCAGCAAACCAGCGTCCCTGCCAGCCCTGATTGATCCCAAGGCGCATACCAATCGGATGAACTTTACGACCCATAATTTCTCCTTACTTTCTACGCCCCGCGCTCGCGCAAGACGACAGTAACATGGGAATTGCGGCGAAGTATCGGCTTAAAACGGCCACGTGCACCAAATCGACGCCACTTGCGGGTGGGAGCTTCGTCAGCAAAGATCGTTGCAACAAACAGATCATCGCGGCTGACGCCAAAATTCTCCTCAGCATTTGCCACAGCAGAAGCCAGCAATTTTCGGACTGGCAATGCAGCAGCCTTTGGAACGAAGCGCAACATTTCCAGGGCTTCGTTTGCGTTCTTGCCTCTTACCAGATCGACCACCAAACGCACCTTCTGGGCAGACATAGGGAGAAAACGGAGATGTGCCTGAATATCAGTCATTATTTACTCTCCTCGCCTATGCCGAGGTGGCCTTTTCACCAGCCATGTGGCCGCGGAAAGTGCGCGTCGGGGCGAACTCGCCCAATCGATGGCCAACCATGTTTTCGGTTATGTAGATCGGAACATGCCGGCGTCCATCATGCACAGCGATCGTGTGTCCAACCATCTGAGGGAAGATCACGCTGGCGCGACTCCATGTGCGCAACACTTTCTTCTGACCCTTCTGGTTCATCACTTCAATTCTCTTCAAAAGTTTGGGCTCAATAAACGGGCCCTTTTTCAATGATCGTGACATATCGTACCTCTATCCATTAGCGGTTCGTCTTACTGCGACGACGCACAATATACTGATCGGTTTTCTTGTTACGGCGGGTCTTGTAGCCCAGAGTGGGTTTGCCCCACGGACTTTTCGGGCCAGGCAGACCAATCGGCTGACGACCTTCACCACCACCATGAGGGTGATCACGTGGGCTCATGGCTGAGCCGCGAACGGTTGGGCGAATTCCCTTATGGCGCTTGCGGCCTGCCTTGCCGAGTTTGACATTTCCATGATCGAGATTTCCGACCTGACCAATCGTCGCATAGCAAACCTGATGGATCAGACGGACTTCACCGGAGGGCATACGCACCTGTGCAAAATCACCTTCTTTTGCAAGTAACTGCGCTGCGCCACCTGCAGAACGAACCATCTGACCACCGCGTCCCACTTTGACCTCAATGTTATGGATCAAGGTACCGACCGGGATATTCGAAATGGGAAGTGCGTTCCCGGAACGGATCTCGGCTCCCGCGCCAGCCATTACTGTATCGCCAACCTTAAGCTCAGTCGGAGCGACAATGTAACGCTTCTCGCCATCGGCATAGTTCAAGAGTGCAAGCCGGGCTGTGCGGTTCGGATCATACTCAATCGCAGCCACTTTCGCGGGGATATCACGCTTGTCTCGTTTGAAATCCACAATTCGGATGAAGCGACGATGGCCTCCACCGCGATGGCGAACCGTCACGCGCCCGTGAACATTGCGACCACCGCTCTTGCGTAGGGGCACAAGCAGGGAGCGCTCGGGTTTGGATTTGGTAATCTCTTCGAAGGTATAACCGGTCATCCCGCGAGTGCCGGGTGTTACCGGTTTATATTTTTTAACGGCCATTACTGCACCCCTTCAAACATTTGAAGTGTCTGCCCCTCAGCCAGCGTGATGACAGCCTTCTTATAAGCTGCCTTGCGAACGAGCAAGCGCCGGCTGCGAAGGCGGCGACCACGTTTGGCAGGGACATTCATAACATTCACACGCACAACATTTACGTCATAGAGCGTTTCAATTGCATCCTTGACCTGTGTACGCGTAGCGGTATTCGCAACGATAAATGAATATTGATTCAATTTGCCAGACTGATAACTTGTTTTTTCAGTTACCAATGGACGGCGAAGAACATCATAAATGGTGGACATTTTCTTCTCCTATCCTAAATTCGCCACCAGGGCATCCAAAGCTTTCACCGGCAAAACCAGCTTGTCATAACTGAACAGATCACGGATGTTCAAATAACCGGCCAGCAAAACCTTTGTATCAGTCAGGTTATTGGAAGTCCGTGTAACCAGATCATAAGCCTGATCCTTTTCCGACAGGACAACCAGCGCAGTCGACTCTCCAACGATGTTTTTCAGGACTTCAACCATAACACGAGTCTTGGCTTCAGAAAGAGAAAACTCATCGATCACAACAACACCGGCTTCAGCCGCTTTTGCAGACAGAGCCGAACGCAGCGCAGCCTGACGCATCTTCTTGGGCATTCGCTGTTCATAGCTGCGCGGGTGTGGAGTGTGAATACGTCCACCACCCACCCATTGCGCCGCACGGCGGGAACCCTGGCGTGCACGGCCGGTACCTTTTTGCTTCCATGGCTTTGCGCCACCGCCAGCGACTTCGCTTCTGACCTTGGTCTCATGTGTACCAAGACGCGCATTTGCCATCTGACGGACATAAGCCTGGTGCATCAAATCTATATTAATTGGGGCCTCGAAGATCGCAGAGGGAAGTTCAACCTCGCGAAGCTTCTTGCCTTCCAGATCCAGAACATCTACTTTCATAGTCACCTTGCTCCGATTTCTCCAGCAATTACTGCTTTCGAGCCTCTTTGATTACGACCAGACCACCCTTGCCTCCGGGCACTGCGCCATGGACACCGAGCAAATTACGCTCAGGGTCCACCAACACCACTTTCAAAGCCTGAACAGTGACGCGTTCATGGCCCATGTGACCAGGCCCGCGTGCATTCTTAAAGACGCGTCCCGGTGTTGTACCAGCGCCGCGCGAACCAGGTGCGCGGTGGCGGTCAGACTGACCATGTGTCTTCTTACCACCTTTGAAATGGTGCCGCTTGACTGCTCCGGCAAAGCCCTTCCCCTTGCTTGTGCCGACCACATCAACATGTTCACCAATCGCAAAGAGGTCAACTGTCAATTTATCGCCCACGCTGGCAGCTTCTTTTGAACGAAACTCGCGCAGAAAACGCATAGGAGGTAAATCATTGGTTTTCAAATGCCCGAGTTCGCCGGCTGCCAATTTCTTGGGGTGAACCTCACCAAAGCCAACTTGGACTGCCACATACCCATCACGTTCTTGACTACGTACCTGGGTAACGTAACATGGCCCAGCTTCGATGATCGTCACAGGATAGGCGACGCCTTGCTCATCGAAGATCTGGGTCATGCCGATCTTCTTTCCAATAAGCCCTTTTAACATACTCTGTTTTCTCCTTACAAAGAATTTATTGAGACTGTCAGTCGGGGCTTCGACTGCATCATCTCCAGGCAGCGCAGTAAACAATCTGGCGGGACGCTCAGAGTTTTGTGCTCCCGAGCAGTACTGTTCTTGCGCTGTCGAAATTAGAGAGCAGAGATAACGAACCAGTCTCTACTCTCCAGTAACGACCAATTAGATTTTTATTTCGATATCCACACCCGCCGGCAAATTCAGCCGCATCAACATATCGATTGTCTTTGAGTCAGGATCGAGCACGTCGATCAAACGATTGTGAGTGCGAATCTCGTAATGCTCATGCGAGTCTTTATCTATGAATGTCGAGCGCCGAATTGTAAACCGTTCGAGCTTTGTTGGCAAGGGTACAGGCCCAACAACATGAGCACCACTGCGTTCAGCTGTTTCAACAATTCGTTTGGCAGACTGATCAAGAACACGATGGTCGTAGGCTTTGAGCCGGATGCGGATCTTTTGCTTTGTCATGAATTCACCTATTCAATGATCTTAGTAACGACGCCTGCGCCGACGGTGAGACCGCCTTCACGGATGGCGAACTTCGAACCCTGCTCCAACGCCACGGGCACGATCAACTCCACCGTCAGGTTGATGTCATCCCCAGGCATCACCATCTCG
>DATKED010000059.1:0-6201 GCA_035512375.1 Anaerolineales bacterium | reverse complement strand
TGGTCTGTTGGGATCACAAGCTATAACGCGGTCTATGCACGAATAGGTACAGACGCCATCGCGGCGGTCAACATCAACGCTACCATCGAAGAATTGATGTTTGTGTTGTTTATCGGGTTGGGCAATGCCTGCGCTGTGATGATCGGCAACAAGATCGGCGCGGGGGGCAAGGACCTCGCGTTTGAATACGGACGCCGCTTTACTATTCTGGGTGTGAGCGCGGCGATACTCGGCGGCGTAATCATCTTTTTCCTGCGTGAACCGGTCATCAGCATGTATCAAATCTCACCTTCCGCTGCAGATAGTTTACGCGGGCTGATGCTTGTCTACGCGCTCTCCGCCTGGCTGAGGGTCTTCAACTTTATGCTCTTCATCGGCGCATTACGCGCCGGCGGCGATACACGTTATGCCATGTTCACCGAACTGTTTTCGATTTGGGTGATCGGGGTGCCCAGCGCACTTATCGGTGGATTCGTTTTGCATCTTCCGGTTTACTGGGTCTATGCGATGGTCCTTCTGGAGGAAGCGGTCAAAGCGATCATCATACTCAGGCGGTTCCTCTCGCGCAAATGGATTCACGACCTCGTCAACGTGACTGGGGACCAGGTGCCCGCCGCTCTTTCCACGCCTGAACCTGCTGCTTGATCTCTGCAAATCTTCCCTGGCTGACATCTGATAGAAGAAGTGTCATGCCGAATGTGATCAGCACGTTTGTGATAAAGAAGAATACAACTTCCTCAAGCGGCAATATCCCAAGGAATGAAATTCCGGTTGTTTGACTTGTGGAAATTGACCACGTCGTTTCCTTCAACGCGACAATGTCCATCAGCGAAAGATACGTCCCGGGGACAAAGATTGCCAAGAAGACCAATTTTCGGTAATGCCAGAGAATGTCTGCGCCGAACAGCAATTGCACGAAGATCGGAGGCAATGCCCAAAAGAGGATGATGGAAAGATATGTCCACTTTGCTTCGCCGAAAAAGAAAAGATAGCTGAAAAGGAGCCAAGGCAAAACAAGTAGAAAAGTAGACAAATATACAGGTGTTTTGTTCGGCTTGAATTCTGTTTTTGGGCGTGAAACCCTGTGTGCGAGGAACCACCACCATAGTCCGGATACGATGGTTTCGACGACAAAGAACGTGTATTCTTCGATTGGTACGTAACCGATGACAATCCCAGTGACGAGCTCAGGGTTGTAATACCACACGCCTGTTGCGACAAGATAGTTGTCCCATGGCGTGGTGTAGATCACTGCCAGCAGGATATGAATGCCAATGGCTGTCCACACGGCACGTCCATTGCGAAAACCGCTGATCTGCTTGCCCTTTTTATGGTCCCAGTATGTGATGGCAAGGAATACCAGAATGGGGATGAGAAGGAAGCGGAGAAGAAAGCCGAAGTACGTCATTTTGTTTCCGGGAGTCCGACGACTCCAGTCGCCGATATTTCTGTATTAGACCTAACGGTGGGAGACGTTGGATTTCGTCGAAAGACCTTCATCCTCACCCCGGGTCGCGGCTCCAGCGTTGCGCCCATATGGGCATGGATCTTATGATTCGTGAACTCAAACGTATGCGTCTGCAACAGCCGCGCAATGACCGCCCGCGCCTCTGCCTGACCAAATGCTGCACCAATGCAAGCCCGAGGCCCGCCTCCAAACGGGACATACGAAAACGGCGGCGTTTTCCGCCCCTGTGCGAAACGTTCCGGGCAGAATTCTTCCGCGTTCTTCCAGATGGCTGGGTCGCGGTGTGTGAGATAAATGGAGTAAAACATCCGCTCGCCAGAAGGAACAGTCCCTTCATCAAACTCCATTTCTTCTACTACGCGTCGGTTGCCGATATGGATGGGGGGATACAAGCGCAGGCTTTCCTTTATGACTTGATCAAGCAAAGGAGATTTGTCCAACGAATCGACTTCTTCACGCAGACGCGCATGGACGTCAGGGTGTTGACCAAGCAGTGCAAAGGTCCATGCCAGCAGGGCAGTGGACGTATCATGCCCTGCGATGAGCATCGTCAGCAGCTGGTCACGGATAACATTATCGCCAAGTCCCGCGTCGATCAGGTGTTGTAAAAGATCATGTTCTCCGTCTTTCCTCTTTCTTCTTTCTTTAATGATTCCAAACAAATATTCGTCCAACTCCCGTAACGGCTTCTTGTATCCAGGCCGTGGCACCCTGCGCCAAAAGATCCACATCCCTGGAGAGATATGTTTGATGGCTTTGAGAATGGGAGTCCAGATACGTGGAAGATCATTCCATGCATCCTTGCTGAAAAGGGCCTGCATGATAATGAGCAGTGCAATCCTGCGACCCTCAACCAGCATGTCAGCGGTTTCGCCATCCTTCCATGTGGAGGTGACACGGTCGGTTTGCTCGATCATCATTTGTGTGTATTCTGGAAGCTGTGAAGGATGGAGCGATGGCTCCATGAGTTTTCGATAATGATCATGTTCATCGCCATCGGTGACCAGCACACCGCGTCGCAACAGGTCAGTGACCGGATCAGTGTTGCGCCACAGCACCTTGTTTCTTTCTGTAACCAGCACCTGGCGATTCGCCTCGGGTCCGAAGACAACAAACGGACGAAAGCCCGGGATCGGGATTTGAAAGAATCGCCCGACCTGCTTTGCCATCACTTTCAGGGGTCCCAGCGGCGAGCCTTCCTTGATCAACGCGCTCAACGCGACACGCCCAGTTTCAGCAGAAATACTTTTTGAAGCCATAGACCTATCTCAACTCTTTCGTCAAATACAGAGCCAGATTGTCATCCACTCTGACTTCATCACCATACTGGATATGGTGATCCTTCCAATGCAATCCAAGCCCATCGGGGACATACCTGCGCAGCACATACAATCTTTGTGCCGCGCCATAATCGGAGGTCATGCCAACACCAATTCCGACGATCGGGCTGACTTTTACAACTTCACTTTCAGCTTTGTCCATCAACTGCGTGCCAATTCCCATGCGACGGAATTTCGGCAGCAGATTGAAGTCCACAACTTCAGGGATATTTTCATTCCGAAATCGTTCGTACTGTGAACTCCAACAGATGGTGAGATATCCCGCAAATTCCTCTTTGACAAATGCCACATACACATCACGGGTCTTTAACCTCTGCTCCATCAGGTAACGTTCGTATTGTGAAGCGGGTTTATTCCAGCCGAGTAGTTGAAAAGCTTTGGCGATTTCCGGAATATCTTCGGCTTCAAGCAGTCGAATGCTGGGCTTTATTTTATGCATTTTTCATTCCACACCTTTCCGGTGATCACTCGATTACATAACAACCTGCGCTGGTTGGATGATCTTCCACTTGCATGCCGGGCCTCCCATGGATCAATTCATGTAGGACCACGCCCAGAAACACCAGCAGGAGGAGAATGACAGAGCTCCATGTTGGTTCCAGATTTTCCATACCATGCAGCATAACGAAGAGACCGATCTGCGCGGTTACTACAGGGATGCTTATGAACAGCACGATTAGATTTGTCCGCGCCATGGATATCGAAAGGTCACGTTTGCTTTCCATTATGAAACTTCCTCTTTCGATCTCCTATACGCTTGCAATATTCTTTCTTTATCGCGTTCAACGACCGGCTTTTTAGGATAACCCTTTACCTGGATTCCCTTTTCCCAGGGCGCATGGATCTCGTTCGCAGCCAACTCGCGAAGTTCGGGAACCCATTTGCGGGTGTAATCCCCATTCGGGTCGAACTTCCTGCCTTGCAACAGGGGATTGAAAATCCGAAAATAGGGCGCCGCATCAGTGCCTGTCCCAGCTGTCCATTGCCAGCCGCCGTTGTTCGCCGCCTGGTCACCATCCAGCAGATTTTCCATAAACCACGCTTCGCCCCAACGCCAGTCGATCAATAAATCCTTTACCAAATACGACGCAACGATCATGCGCGCACGATTGTGCATCCAGCCAGTCTCTTTGAGTTGACGCATCGCCGCATCTATGATGGGCACGCCCGTTCTACCCTCTTTCCATGCCTCAAACTCGGACTTGTCATTCCGCCATGGGATGTTTGCCAGCGACGATTTGAATGCTCTCTGGCTGACATGTGGAAAGTGATACAGGATTTGGATATAGAACTCGCGCCAGATGGGTTCATTCAGCCAGCTTTCCGCACCACCGCTTCTTCTCTGACCGATAGCCTGCTGCGCCGCGCTGACGACTTGTCTCAACCCGAGCATCCCAAACCGCAGATATGGCGATAACGCGGACGTGCCATCCAGATCCATTCGGTTGCGATTTTCGTTATAAGTATGGATTCGCTGATACAGAAATTCTTCCAAACGAACCAATGCTTCCTGTTCACCGGCAGGGAAAAGCGGGCTTATTTTATACTTGGGAAGTGGCTCACTTGAAACGCCAGCTGGGCTGTTGATGTTTTTAGGTGCAGGATGGAGCGATAAAAATGCTGAAAATTTTGCCTTCCAGGCTTTTGAATAAGGTGTGAAAACTGTATAGGGGTCCCCATTTCCTTTCAGGACGGTGCAGGGGTGCTGGACAGTTTGCCCATGCAGTAATTGCAGCGGCAGGTTGCGTGCTACTTCTCCATCCCGTTTTCTTGCGTAAGGCGTGAAGTCTTCTTCAGCGAAAATGGAATCTGCTTTTGTTTCTGTGATCAGTTGTTTCAATGCATCGAGCGGCTTGCCTGAGCGAATCACAAGATAGGAGCCGCGTGACCTTAAATCCTTGGCGAGCGCGTGCAAGCCTTCGTAAAGAAAATCCCTTCGGCGCGCGGAGGAACAGGAAAAGGTCGGGTCGATCATAAACGCCGGGATAACGGGACCCGCCTCGAGCGCGGCATGAAGCGGAGCGTTATCCGTCAGTCTTAAGTCGCGGCGGATCCACCAGATCGAAGTCATGCTGTCTTCAATCCATTTTGAGCTTTTCAACTTCCGAGGCCAACCACTCAAAGATGGGCTTGCCCTGTCCGTTGATGTTTTTGTCCACTGCCTGGGAGTAGATCTGCATGAAGTGCGCGAGTTGACCATCAGGTGATCCGTGCGATTGAAGCAAGCCTTTTAGCCAGTCCACTTCTGTAGAGACGTGTGCCATGTCGCCCAATTGCAGGGCGGCAGTAATATTGTCACCAAGAAAACGAATCCCTGTCTCAATGTCTTCGGGGGAAATGGAAAGCGGCTCAAGGGTTTCTTTCACTGTCAAGTCAATCTGGGCACGCTTCGAGACAAACGCGTGATGCGTTGCGAGGTAGATTTGCGATGCCGCTTTCGGTTGGTGCTGTTTCGCCTTGCGATTCAGGATGATTTCGATCTCTTCCAGAGCCGCATTGAGTTCCTCTCCCAGAAAATAACCTGATATGTAACCGGGGAGATCTGGTCTTATCTTAAAGATACGTCCGCCGAAGGCAACGGGGATTTGGGCGCTTGAGAGTGCCAGCGCAGTTTGCTGCAGGGTTGCCGCGCTGGTCAGTTGCTGCGCGACGAGAATGACCAGGTTGGCTTTGGAATTCCTGACGGTGGCGGAAAACTGTGGAACTGGGACATTCGCTCCCAGATAGATGACATTCAGCCCGCGGCGGCGAAGGAAGAGGGAGAGCAGCAACGGTGTGAACGCGTGCCACTCGTCCGGCGGGCAGCCGACAATCACAGTCTGTGGGCGCGTGGGAGTGGGTGAGGCGCTCAATAACGCGTCCAGCCTGCGCATGGCAAGACCCGATGCAAAGTGTTCCTGTTGTACGTTGGCGCGGTTCTCATACCAGAGTTCCCCGATCTCAGACAAGCCTTTTTGCAGGACTTCAATGCACACGGCTTCGACCGGGAACAACGAAAACGCCTGGTTCAAGGTTTGCTCTGCGGTTGATTCGCTGAAGTCTGTGCAGGCATGGATCCAGCGTGCCCGCAGGGAATCGAGAGTCGTATCCGGCGCGGTGAATTGAGTGGGCAGCGTTGTCGTTGAGGGGAATGTTCCTTGAGCGGAACCAGCCAGCGGGTCTGAACCTGAGGCGAGCTGTTCATTCCACAGATCCACTGCGCGGGAGATCGAAAGCCCTTCCGTCTGTCGCTTCATCAGCCATTTGATCGTTTCAATGTCGCGTTGAGAATATAAGCGGTGTCCACCCGCGCTGCGCTGTGGCATGGGAAGTCCGTAGCGGCGCTCCCAGGCGCGCAATGTATCGGCAGCGATGCCTGTTTCTTTGAGAACGACTTTGAGATTGAAAGCGGGT
>DATKED010000058.1:0-17556 GCA_035512375.1 Anaerolineales bacterium | reverse complement strand
TTTATCCCGATTCTTAGCATCAGACGTTGAGTTGATAAATCTGTATCAGGTTGCCGCAAGTATCATGGAATACAGCCGCGCTTGTCATCCCCATGTCCGTTGGCTCCATCGTGAACTCCACGCCGAGCTCTCTCATTCGTTCATATTCCTGCTGCACATTGCCAACCTGGAACGCCGTAAAGGGGATTCCGTCCTGAACAAGTGCTTCTTTGAGCGCCTTCATCGCCGGGTAATCGGCATTTGGTTCAAGGAGCAACTCCGTACCATTTGGCTCTTCGGGTGAGACCACTGTGATCCAGCGGGCGCCGTCTCCGAGTGGGATATCATGCTTTTTGACAAAGCCCAAGACCTCTGTATAAAACTTTAGAGCCTTGTCATAATCGTGGATAGGTACGCTGGCCAATTTGATTTTCATGTCAATTCATCCTTTCCTCAGAAGTTGGGTGGCTGCCTGGCAGCCGAGCTGACGAAACTCACTGGGATTGAGACCAAACTGCTGTTTGAACGCCTTGCTAAACGCAGCGTGGGTATCATAACCTGCGGCAAGCGCAACCTCGGTAATGTCCACTGCGCCCATCCGCAGTTTGCGCCCGGCGCGCTCCAGCCGCAGACGCCGGACGTAGCTAACGGCGCTCTCGCCGACCTGCGCGGTGAAGATGCGATGGAAGTGGGGTACGGAGAACCCCGCGACATTCGCCAGCAGTTCACGGTCGAGCGGCTCGCTGATGTGTTCGCGGATATAGCGCAGCACATCTTCGATGCAGTCAGAGTGGTCCTGAAGGATTTGTGTGTCGTTCAGCATACCTGGACTATAGTATATCAGAACACTTGTTCGCTATTCCGAATGTATCATTTTGCGGAAACACGAATTCTGTATCGCAGTTCCTTTTGCATGAGCTTGCAGTGCAGTGTTGAAGTCGTCCTGGCGGACAGGCAAAACAAAAAAGGAGATCGATAGATAAACTACCTTCTCCATTTTTGATTCTTGGTTAAAGTTTGCGTGGGTGCGTAGCTTGACGTGTCAATCATGGATAACCATCCAGCAACCGTTTACGCGGCATGGTTTCATCTTTAGTCGTCGCCGACGCAGGCTTACGATTATTGCGATCGCCAGCCGTGCTGCTGGTAATGATCATGAAATTTCTGACACCGGTTTCGCGATTACTTTCATAGATCTTTCTCCGTTTCATTTAGTTTTATTTGCAATAAAGGTGACATTCACTTGCGTGATTGTTGCTGCCCGTTTCAATTCAGGCTTTGAAGAACTCGATCAAAACAGGAGTCAGAGCCTCCGCGTCAACTTCGTGCGTCTGACCTTCCAGGGTGCGATGCTGTGCATTGGGGATGGCCCTGGCAAGAGTCACTGCCGTGACGTGCATGAACGGATAACTCTCGCTGCCATCCATGACGAGCGTTGGCACAGTAAGGCTGGCGGCTCGCCCCGTGGGCACGGAGGCATCTTCACCCAGAGCGGCGATGTGATCGTAAGCAAGGGTGGGGGCGACTGCTTCCCACAGCGGCCACATGGGATGCTGGCGCATTCCTTCCACCTGATCGGCAGTTGCCCCGACCAACATCATGAAGAGTCCCACCGCATCGCCCCCGCGACCCTCTGCCAGTAGCTCTCTAAGCTGCTTTGTGTATTCCCTCCATGCCTGCCGGGCAGTGTCATCATCGTTGTAGGGGGCCTCAAACAGGGCAAGTTTCTTCACTTTGTCACCGAGCATGAGTGCCGCCTCCAGGGCAAGCGCCGCGCCAGAGGAGATACCGTACACGAACGCCGATCCACCTGCTTCATCGATGAGGGCTTCGATGTCTTCGATTTCGCGCTCGAGCGCGTATGGCTGCGTATCGGTGCTGTCGCCTCGACCTCGACGGTCATAGTGAAATACGGTGAAGTGCTGCCCCAGCAGGTCAGCCAGTGGCGCCATCCCCTGGTCAAATGCCCGGTACTGCAACGCACCATCTATAAGGATCACCGCTGGTCCCCTGCCTGACTGATCGAACGCGATAGTCGTACCATCTTTTGAAGTGACTTTTCTCATGTGGTTTCTCCTTTCCAACACATGGTTATGCGGTTTGCCTGCGCAATCTGAGAGCCTGCCAGGCTGTGACAATGAACCAAAGACAGTAAGACACCATCAACAGACGGCTTGGCCAGCCGATCGCCACGCCCGGACCGAAATTGCCATCCGCGGGCATGCTCATGATGAGCCAGGCGTAGACGATCCACACAACCGCAAGTATTGCGATCATCCACCAGCGCCCCGGACGCCAGGATTTGTTACGGATCAGGCTCAAGGTGATTATCGTTGCCCCAATCCCAACGCCATCCCCCAATATCGCGCCCAGGCCGTGCAGCTGGCTGCTTGTCGATTGCGCATCCAAAGGGGTAGTGATCGGGTCGGTGGTGAAGATGCCCGCCAGGGTCAGGCCCAGAGCGCCGATCAGCAGGAAACCAGCTCCGATCCTGCCACCCAGCTGGACCTGCGACCAAAGAGCCGTGACGGTGGCCACGCAACTGACTGCCAACGCGAGAAAGGCGAGGGACATCATCCAGCCATGTCGCCCGATGGCATATTCGCTGATGAAGCGCCAGGCAGGGTCGATCTCGGGTTTGAGCACGAGCAGTGCCGTGAGCAGGGCCAGGAACAGTATGGCTGAGGCCAGGGTCGCACGGATAACCGACTCTGATATCGAATTTACCGGTTTGACCGTTGTTGTCATTTTCAATCTCCTTCTACCAGTACTATTTCATCTTTTCCAGAATCTCATCCAGGCGCTCGAAGCCGTCCACCACGCCGCTTTCCATGCCGGCTGCGACCATGCCATCCCGGTCCTGGACCGACTGATAGACCGACTGTGTCGTGACCCGGGTTCGGCCGTCTGGCAGGGCTTCAAATTTGGTAGTTTCGAGGATCACGTGCCCTGATTCCGGAAGTCCTTCGAACTCGAACGTGCCGATGATGCGCTCGGGGACTGTCACATCATGATGTACGCCGTGGAACCCGAATTCATTGCCATCCTTATCTGTTTGGATAAAGCGCCAGCGTCCGCCGCTGACAGGTTCGAAGGTCCCGAGGCTCATCGTCAGGTCGCGCGGCCCGAGCCATTGAACGTACAGTTCCGGATCTGTGTGAGCCCTGAATACTAGTTCGCGCGGCGCGTCGAACTCACGGATAATGAAAAGCTCCTGTTTGCCGGGTTCCACCGTGACAACGGTTTTGTTCTTTTTTTCAGACATGTTATTTCTCCTTTTTTTGAATATCCGATAAAACTTCGTCGAGGCGCTCGTAGCTCTCGCTCCAGTACCGTTCGAAGGGCGTGACCCAGTCGTATATGGGCTTGAGTTTCTCCGCATCCACCCGATACAGCCGCTGGCGGCCTTCCCGGCGCTCGCGTACCAGCCCGACCTTCTTCAGCACTGCCAGGTGCTTGGAAACCATTGGCTGTGGCCATCCGAGCAGTTCCACGATCTCGTTCACGGACCGTTCCGCCGACCCCAGCGCCTCGAGGATGGCCCGCCGCTTGGGCTCAGCTACAGCATTGAAGGGATCATGGGTGGTGGGGATACGTGCCATGCCTTAATTATATACCTATATGGGTATATGTCAAGGGATAAAAAAAAACGTGGGTCGCAACATCCCCGCAAGCGTGCCTGCCCACAGTTGGGGTAAACCCCGAGTGAGCTCAAAGGATTATATTCTCAAATCCGAATTTATAAATTAAAACTTACCTTCTCCTTCAACGCCTTTGGCAGCACGGGACGTTTGCTTCTCTCGATCAAAAATGTAGCCACTTCCGTAATCTCGCGGAATGCATAATGCTGGCTCAATGTCCCTTCAAGGTAACCTGCTCCACTGGTGCCGCCGGTGCCGACGCGCAGACCGATCATGCGCCGCACCATCATGAAATGCTTGTAACGCCAGTTCGAGAGCAATTCGTCAATTTCTGACAAAGTATTCAATAATTCAAATGGCATTTGGAAGATCGGCAGGTTCCGGTAGATCGTAATAAAAAGCGCGGCTTGCATGGCAGCTGGGGAGATATCCCCTCTACCCTCTTCGAAGAACACTTTATCGAACTCCCTGAACCTTCCTGATTCACTTTGCGATAAGCTGTTCTGATATGCAGCGCGGTAATCCATCCAGAATTTGTGCCTGTCCCCATTATCCGATTCGATCCCCGGCTTGTATTCCTTCCAATACTGTTCATCCAAGTAAGGCATTCTTTCCAGCCATTTGATAATTAGTTCTTTTAGCGTACTTTCGCTTTCCGCCTGGTTCACTTCCTGCAAATCAGATTCAGATAAACTCCCTCTGCGCGTATATTTATAGTATTCCGTCTTGTATCTCTGTTCCATCTTCAGACCCAACTTCGCTTCGATCAATCGGAACTGTTTGCTCTGAAACCCTGAGGCAGGCAGAAGGACATTCCTGAATTCCAGAAAGTCGAGCGCAGTCATGGTCTCGAGAACACCCACCTGCTGGTTGATAAGTTCCAGGATCTTGCCGATCCGCTTCAGCTTATGGACCACCTTGCTCATATCGTCAGAATTATCGTTGATCCCATCCTGAATAAAGATGTGCCGCACGAGGTCGAGTTCAAAAAGGATCTGTTTGAACCAGAGTTCATAGACCTGATGGATGATGATGAAGAGCATTTCGTCATTGCCTTCCTCCAATGATCCAAAGCTCTTCGGATGCTGGCTGTTCAGGATCCTATCGAGTTCGATATAGTCTGAATAATAGAGGTCTGCCATTGGTTATCTCCTTTGAGATTCACCGTCATTGCGAGCGGAGCGAAGGAATCTCTTGCAAAAGTGGGAATTGCTTCGCCGCCGACCCTTCGTCCACACTGCGCTCCACTCAGCGCGATGGCGGCTCGCAATGCCATAGGCGTGTAGAAAGTATAGCACGCCAATCGCTCAGGTATAATCTGGTGGTTATGACAAGCGAAGCAGTCCTGCGGATCCGGGCGCTTATCTTTGACTTCGACGGGCTGATCCTCGATACGGAAACGCCTGATTATCAGGTGTGGCAGTCCATCTATCGCGAACATGGATTCGAACTGCCTCGCGAGGAGTGGGGAAAAATTATCGGCGGAACCGGCCTGGCACATTTTGACGCGGCCGAACATCTCTGCGTTCTTTCCCAGGGACAGTTGGATTCCGTCTCCCTGCGGGAGCGCCACAGTTCGGAGAGTTCCGCGTTAACGCTCGCGCAGACGGTCCTGCCGGGTGTGATGGACTATCTTCATGAGGCAAAACGACTTAAGCTCAAGCTTGCCATCGCCTCGAGTTCACCGCATTCATGGGTGGATACGCACGCGAAACGGCTGGGCATCTTTGGTTATTTCGATAAGATCATCTGCGCGGAGGACGTCGGGGTTGGCAGGACCAAGCCGAACCCGGACCTGTTCCTTTTGGCGCTGGATCAGCTCAAGGTCCGGAAGAACGAGGCGATTGTGTTCGAGGACTCTCCAAACGGGGTGAAGGCTGCCAGGTCCGCCGGGATCTTCGTCGTTGCCGTCCCCAATCCAGTGACATCCTTATTATCGATTGAAAACGCTAACCTGACGTTAAAGTCGCTTGCAGATTTATCTCTGCCTGAACTAGTGAATAAAGTAAAATAGAGTTGCCAAATTCCTCGGAGGAGATTATGACGACTCAAAAATCTAAATGGCAGGGGATTGTTTCAAAATACGCCTATCCGGAAACCTGGCGTAGTGTGTGGCAGGTGCTCAACTCGGTCATCCCATTTTTGGTGATGTGGTACCTGATGTACCGCAGTCTTGAAGTTGGGTACTGGCTGACGCTGATCCTTGCTGTTCCCACCGCTGGATTCATGATGAGGTGTTTCATCATCTTCCATGATTGCTGTCACGGTTCGTTCTTCAAAAGCATGAAAGCAAATGACCGGCTTGGGCTTGTGATCGGCGTGCTGGTGCTCACACCGTTCTATCAGTGGAGGCATAGTCATGCCGTCCACCACGCGACGGCTGGCGACCTCGACCGGCGCGGCATCGGTGATGTATATACGATGACGGTGGAAGAATATCTCGCCGCGCCGTGGTACAAAAAGATCGGTTATCGCATCATGCGCAGCCCGCTTATCTTGTTTACGATCGGTTCGTTTCTCGTCTTTACGATCACGCATCGCTTCTGGGAGAAGGGCGCCGGGAAACGCGAAAGAAGCAGTGTGATCTGGACCAACATCGCGATTGCCGCGGTGATCGGCTGGATCATGCTCGAAGTTGGCTGGGCGGCTTTTCTACTTGTTCAGGTCCCTATCCTGCTGTTTGCCTGTGGGGCGGGCGTCTGGCTCTTTTACGTGCAGCACAACTTTGACCCGACCTATTGGGAGCGCCATGCAGAGTGGGAGTTCTTCAACGCTGGCATGGACGGCAGTTCGTTCTACAAGCTTCCAAAAGTATTGCAGTGGTTCACCGGGAATATTGGTTTCCATCATATTCATCATCTTAGTCCGAAGATCCCTAACTATAAACTTGAGGAATGTCACAACGAGAATCCCATGTTCCAGATCGAGCCACTGACCTTCCAGCATAGCCTGAAGTCGTTGTTCTTTCGGTTATGGGATGAAAAAGAGAAGATGCTGGTGGGCTGGAGCGCGCTGAAAAAGTATAAAAGGCAAACTGTAAAAGTAAAAGCATAATAAACAGAGACTGGTGAAAGCCAGTCTCTGTTTTACATTTATGTCTTCTCAGAAAGATGCTACTGCTTCAACCACCGTATCATAGATCTCGACATATTGAGTCACGCCTGAGATATCGAGCATCTCACGTATATAGGGCATGGGGTTGGCAATCTTGAGATGTTTTCCACCGTCGGTGGAGAGCATCTTGTGGATAATCACAATGGCCCGAATGCCGATGCTGGTAAGAGAGACGGTCTGAGTTAGGTCGACGACCAGGTCGCGCATTCCGCTGCCGTAGGCTTCTTTTGCGGTTTCTTCCAGTTCAGCAAAATTGCCCAAATTAACACGGTCCTTCAACTGGAAAACAGTCACCGGGACACGTCCCTGGGCTTGTGAAATTTGCACGAGGCTCATGTCTCTCCTCCATTGAAAATGATTTAGATAATCATACACCAAAATGATGATGAAAGAGGTGCCTAATTTCAAACCCGCGTGCTGGCACCGGAGACAAGTATACAAGTAACCAGGTATACATGTCTGCTTGTTTACATGTCTACGTGTACACCTGATGTGGAATCGTACATGTGAATCGGAGTATACTTCTCCGAATGGCAGAGAAGAACCGCAACCTGGACAGGCTTACTTTATCTGCTTTTGCTGTAGCGGTGATCTTTTTGGGCGTGAACTTTGTAGCAGTAAGGTTTAGCAATCAGGAACTACCGCCGTTCTGGGGAGCATCTTTACGTTTTTTTCTTGCATCCATTTTACTGTTTGGCATCGTCCGGCTGAGAAATATCCCCCTGCCGCAGGGAGGGGCGCTTACTGGCGCCATTTTGTTCGGTCTATTTTCCTTTGCGATCAGTTATGGATTTCTGTATTGGGGGTTAACCAGAGTGGGCGCGGGTATGGCATCGGTAATCTTTGCAACCATCCCTCTTATCACCCAGATGATCGCGTCACTTATTGGTCAGGAAAGATTGACGTGGAGAGGAATGTTTGGCGCTACCATTGTGATCGCAGGGATCAGCTTGGTATTTATCGAACAGCTTAAGTTTGACGTACCATTTATTTATCTGGGGGCCGTTTTAGCAGGGGTTGTAAGCTCCGCGTTATCTGGGATTGTCGTAAAGCAGTTCCCGAGGAGCCATCCGGTTTCCACGAATGTCGTCGGGATGGGAGTCGGAGCATTCCTCCTGCTGATCCTATCCGTCTTTACGGGGGAAACACGGGGTTTCCCAAATCTTCCCGCAACGTGGCTGGCACTGGGATGGCTTGTTCTCAGTTCGATTGTGGGCTTTGTATTGATTGTTTGGCTGCTTTCACGCTGGAGCGCCACTGCGACTTCATATATCGGTGTCCTCACCCCTTTGGTGACAGTTGTCGCCGCTTCCTTACTGGTTGGCGAGACTCCCACCGCGGTTTTTCTGGGAGGATCTTTACTGGTACTGGTGGGTGTTTACGTCGGCGCGTTATCGTCTCAAGGAACCAGTCAGGCTCGCTCAATCCGCGCTGACCGGTGACCGCTCGCGTTCAGGCTGCTGGTCCGTCAATTCTTTGCGCGGCGTGAAAAAGACAGTGACCATCGCCAGCGCGGCGGCAACGAAGGCGATCACAAATACCAGGTGAATGGCATCTGCCATGGCAACCCGCGCACCCTCTGCAATGACAACCTGCGAGCCGGGCAACGGATCGAGTAATTGCCGTACCAGGTCAGGGTCCAGGCGGGAGGCGACCAGGTTCGAAGCAAGCCGCGTGCTGAGCGCTGCGCCCATCACGCTTACGCCCAATGTCCCGCCGATCGAACGGCTGAATTGAAGGGTCGAAGTGGCAGTGCCGAGTTGCCGCCGGTTCACGCTGGTCTGCACGGCGATCAGGAACGAAGGGATGGAAAGCCCCATGCCGATGCCCATCAACGCAACGAAGCCCATCAGGCTGACCTGGCTGGTATTCATCCCTGCCTGTGACATCAAAAACGCGCCGACGCTAAAGGATGCAGTACCGATCAGTCCAAGTTTGCGATACCCGACGGTAAGCATCAAACGCGTGCCGATGATGCTGGCTGTCACCCAACCCAGTAACATAGGTGTGATCGTAATGCCAGCCTGTGTGGCTGTGGTTCCCAATACAGCTTGCACAAAAAGTGGGATGAAGGAGACGCTGCCAAATAAAGCCCAGCCCGTCAGGACGCCGTGTGCGGTGGCAGTGGCAAACAAGCGGTCGCGGAAGAGGGACAGCGGCAGGACCGGGTCGGCGGCGCGGCGTTCCACCCACAGCAACAGGATGAACAGGAAGACCGCGCCTATGATCAAAATCCAACTGCCCAAGGTACCGGAACCCATCAAGCCGAGCAAAAGCATGACGACACTGACCGTCAAGAGAGCCGCGCCGGCATAATCCACAGCGGGTCTATCGTGACTGCGAGCCTGGTCCCGCCATGCAAACGCGACCAGCGCCGCAGCCAGCAGACCAGGGACGATGTTGATGTAAAAGATCCAGCGCCAGGAAAGCTGGTCGACAAGGAAACCGCCCAGCAGCGGTCCCACAATGGATGAGACGCCCCAAACACCTGAGAATAATCCCTGCATTTTGGAGCGTTGCTCGAGCGTGAACATTTCACCGATCAGGATAAAAGCCAGGGGCATGATGCCGCCTGCGCCGATGCCCTGTAGTGCGCGGGCAAAGATAAGCTGCGTCATGCTGTTCGCCCATCCGCACCAAACCGAGCCGATCAGGAAAAGCGCCATGGCACTGACATATAACTTGCGGCGGCCGTAGATATCCGAGAGTTTGCCATAGAGTGGGACTGCCGTGGTGGAAGCCAGCATGAACGCCGAAAAGACCCACGAGTAATGTTCCAGCCCACCCAGTTGACCGACGATAGTGGGCATGGCGGTGGCAACGACCGTGGATTCCATCGAGGCTAAGAACAGGCTGAGCATGATCCCGGCCGTGACAAGAATAATTCGCTTACGTGACATCTATATCGTACCGCATAAGTACTAAACGAAGAATTCCACCCAGGCATAGTTCTCAAGGAAACGTTTAGTGATTTGTGTTACAAGCGGTAATCCTTTCAAGAGTAATTCTGATTTACACATACAGTCAGGATGGTCTAGAACTTGGCAATCATACCTCAGAATAAAAAGAGACTGGTTTTCCCAGTCTCTGATATATTTGCAGCGAATATAGCTCTAAAATGGATTAGTTTGAGATCTCACGAGTCGTGTGAGCGGCGGCTTGCCAATGGGATAAACATTGAAGCCGATCTCGTAAAGTTTTTTGTGATCGAGCAGGTTCCGTCCATCGAAGATAAAGGCCGGCTTGACCATGGACTGATAGATTCTTTCATAGTCCAGCTCCTTATATTGGGGCCATTCGGTGAGAATGGCAATCGCATGAGCACGGTTTGCGGTAACGTAAGGGTCGATCTCAAACGTTACGCGCTTGGCCAGGTCACCGAGATCATAGCAGGCATTCTCCATCGCGTGAGGATCCGTAATGACGATATCGGCGTGTTCCTCCAATAATGCGCGGCAGACATCCAGGGCGGGTGATTCGCGTGTATCGTTTGTGTGAGCTTTGAAGGCCGCGCCGAACAAGGCAATGCGCTTGCCCGCGACGGTGTTGAACATGGACGTGACCATGTTGGCTGCAAAGCGCGCTTCCTGGTATTCATTCATTGCCACAACCTGTTCCCAGTACCGGGCAACCTCAGGTAAACCATAGTGCTCGCATAAATACACCAGGTTCAAAATATCCTTCTTGAAGCATGAACCACCGAAGCCCACACTTGCCCGCAGGAAATAACGACCAATGCGTTCGTCGCGTCCAATGGCGTTGGCCACCTCACTGACATCCGCCTCTGTTTTCTCGCAAAGAGCCGAAATGGCATTGATCGAGGAGATGCGTTGCGCGAGAAAGGCATTGGCAACCAGCTTGGATAACTCGCTGGACCAAAGATTGGTTGTAAGGATCCGGTCGCGCGGGACCCAATTCGCGTAGATCTCCACAAGCTTCTGCAACGCCTTTTGACCGGACTCTGTTTCCCGTCCGCCGATCAGCACCCGGTCTGGATTCTGCATATCGCGCACGGCGGTCCCCTCGGCTAAAAATTCAGGGTTGGATAAGACGTCAAAATGGAGACCGTTACCGTTGGAGTTGAGGATCCGCTCCATCGCTTCGGCTGTTCGGACCGGCAGTGTACTCTTCTCCACCACTATTTTCGATGAGGTGGAGTTTTCCAAAATCTGCCGCGCGGTCTTTTCCCAATATTGCAGATCAGCCGCCCGGCCTGCGCCCTGCCCGAACGTCTTGGTGGGCGTGTTTACACTGACGAATATGATATCCGCCTCTGCAATATTACGGTTGATCTCTGTCGAGAAGAAAAGATTCTTCCCCAGTGTCTGGCGGACGATTTCATCCAGTCCTGGTTCATAGATGGGAAGCTGGTCCGACTGCCAGGCCGCAATGCGCGCCTCGTTGATGTCCACGATCACCACCCGGTCTTCGGGACAATGGCTGGCAATGATGGGCATGGTTGAGCCGCCTACATAACCTGCTCCGATACAAAGAATGTTTGTCATAAGATGCTCCCTTTCAGTGTTGAATAAATACTTACCTGTTTGAAATAATAAACGCTCTGCTCGGCTGCTAAACCCGAGGCGAACAACCGGCTGAGTAGAGAGTGCCAGTCGTGAGGAGAACTATTCCAATACTTGACGTAGAATCCATGGAAAAGTAACTAAAAAATAGAACCTGTTGTAAACGGTTTTCAGCACAATGGGCACGATGATCAATCAATAAGTCGAATGATTGGCTAATCTACGAATACGAAAGTACTCAAAACTTGCGTAAATTCAGCCTTGTCCCCCTCGGCATTCCCTTGCGGCGCGATCCAGGTGATCCAGTAGCCCTTTTGATCATGAATGGACAGGGCAACCACCCCAAACGAGTCATGGGCGTCTGGGCATTCATACTGGAGCATGACCGCAGGTTCAGCTCCCAGAATCATGTCCTCCTCGGATACCGGATCATTTTCAATCCCTTCGTAGCAGACTCCCTTACTGACCCCAGCCTTGATCAGGGACTTTGCTGTCTCCACCCATGATTCCAGAGTCTCTCCCTCGGGCAGCTCGCGCGCCCCAATGCCAATTGTCAGATTTCTGTTATTGATGTAGCCTGCGAATGCATCGATCCCTGCTGTACGATTTGGGTCGAGCGGATCGAAATCAGGCCATTCGCCGGGCTTATCTTTAATGATCCAGCCGGCCGGGTATTGAAATGAGTAACCAAATCGTTCCGAAGTGAAAGCCTGTCCGGCCGGTTGGGGCGGCTCGGTCGCGGTTGGTTCGGGTGAGGCAGCAGGTGGGATTGTAGGCTCGGCTGGGATATTGGAGGTTTGCGATGAACATGAAGAAAATCCAATCAGGATTATGCATATCAATGCATTAGACAAAAACTTAATAATTCTGTTTTTCATATTCTTTCTCCTATGAACAAAACCCATTCTCTCGGCATCGAATAAGATTTGTTGCCAATCATACTGCAAAGTAACAAGAGGCTGGCATACGCAAGCCTCCTGTGATGGAAACCTTCATAATGATCTAATTGGTTGCCCTCTCTCTTGAAGGTCATTTATCCTGACCCAGCAGCGATTCAATATCGTCGAGATGACCGTCCCGGTGAAGGGACCGGTTCATGCGGAATTGCGTGGAGGTGGCCTCAGCGTGTTCTTCCATCTGTTTGACGAGGTCAGGCGTGAGGGTTTCGAGTTCGGCATCCACTGCTTCGGCAGAGGACAGGCAAAGCTCGATCGCGGTGCGCGGCTCGAGTGCATGACAGATCACCCGCAGCGAGTCATTGACTGCCGCCGCGTCGATGTGGGAGGGATCGAAGCCCGCTTCCTTCCAGCGGCGCAGAATGACGAGCACGCGCTGGTCCCAAAACGCGAAATGCGCGAGGAGGGCGGCAATTGTCCAGCCGTAGTCTGTGGAGCGGGCGAGGTCTTGATCAGATAATCCGCGCACGAGGGTTTCAAGGCGGCGGCGGGATTCTGTGTTTTCTTGTGAATAGGGGAATGTCATGGGTGGCTCCTCAAACAAGAATTTACTTCCAGACACCAGCATACTTCTTTTTATATTTAACGTCTTCTTCAGTCTCGATCAACTCCAATGCTTTCTGCTTTATCTTCTCATCCTTTAATTCATCATAAAGGTTTCGGAAATCTCGAATGATGTCGTAGCGGATCAACGTCCAGTTCTTTTCTGCTGTACAGTTTCTGAATCGATCCGCAAGCGCATCGACGACCGTCTTTTGCATTTTCTTCTCAATCCCCACCTTCCAAATGGATTGCAGGGTGTGCCGGGCGGTGACGAACTTCTCATCTTTTGTCACTGCCATCAGGGCAGAGAAATCCTTTTGCATCCTGTTCTTCGGATCACTCTTCGCCAGGTTGGCAAGGATCTGTGCCGAAATTGCCCGCACATGGTTGTCTTTGTGGCGCAGGCCTTCCATCAATTGATCCCAAACTTCATATGCCCAGTCAACCGGCTTTTCTGTTTCCTGGAAGATATGGAAAAACGCCTCGTTCTGTAGCTCCCTATCTTCAGAGCGCAGGTTATCCAGGTGCTTTCGGGTCTTGCTGTCCATTCACATCTCCTTTGGGTTAAGAACCAGTTAGCTGTGTTGTTTCACGCTGTAATTCGTCAACGGTTCAGTTTGTTTTGCAGGTCCGACAGATGGTCGAGTTCGTGCATCGCAATGGAGCGCGCCCGCCAGTACACGGATTCCTTGCGCTTCTTCCCCTCTTCACGGACCGCTTTCTCCCATTGTTCTGCTGCCAGCGAAGATAGAACGCGCAGGAGGATCGCGCGGCGGAGCTTGAAATAGGCTAATAAATCGGGAAACGATAACAGGTCATAGCGCAGGAGTTTCCCCCACTGTCGTTCCGGGTGGACGTCTGGAACGAGCGGTTCATCGACAAGCAAGGCGAGATAGATCGCCTCTGAAGACCGGGCTTCGCAATGGATCAGGTGCGCCAGGTCTTCTGTGAAGGAGCGCTCTCCAGCCCCGAGTGCCTGGCACAGTTGCTCACGGGGAAGTTGCCTGCTCAAATATTCCAGTTTCTCTGGAGTATCAACCAGCAGCTCCATAACTCTCCCGATATTTGCGCTCGTTGGCTCGTTCGAGATTTTCTTTTTCATTGTATGATTACAGTTCAGATCTCATTTGATCTCTCAGCGGGTGGAGCCATCATCGACCGGTGCAAAGCCCAGATCGGCGCGGGCATTGGAAATATCCCAGAAAGCATCTTTGTTATTCGAAATCCCGTAGTAAATGCCAAATGTCACATCTGAGGAAAGACTCTTCACCACCAGTTGCACCAGGTCACGATGACTGAGCCATATCCTTCGATTTTGCGATTGAGTCGTTGGGTCATCGTTCTTTAGAACTGCTCCGATGCGCAGACAGATCGCCTTTATACCCCAGCGGTCGCAATAGTAGCGTGCTGCGGCTTCTCCAAAGGCTTTGCTCAAGCCATAATCGCTATCGGGACGGATGGGATCCTGGGGCGAGATTTTTGGCGGCCCCGGCTGGGTGTATTTATACAGGTCCGGCTCGAACCCGTGATAAGCCCCGGTCACATGGTTGGAACTGGCGTAGACCACGCGCGGCACCCCGAACTCACGCGCAGCTTCGAAGATGTTGTGCGTGCCGATAATGTTTGCCCTCAGCACCGACTCCCAGCTGGCTTGCACGCTGGGATCGCCCGCCAGGTGGAGGATGGCATCCAGCGGGCTGAACTGCTCAATCGCTCTGGCAGTCTGTCCATATTCAGAGATGTTAACAGACTGCACTCGATCTGAAAACTCTCCTTCGCGATCAAGCCCATAGACATCATGCACGTTCTGGAACGCATTTCGCAGCACGGTGCCGATCAGCCCGTTAATCCCTGTGATCAGTATTCGGAAGGAATCCATGGAGCCTCGCAACAAGTTTGCAGTGATAATGATATCGTGTATAATACATTTGTCCGTCATCAGGGTGCCCCCCTCACTCTGGTGGCGGGCATTTTATTTTAAGAAGCAAACTCCCGCGGATCCAGAATTAACGGGAGATATTGATTACCAAAACATGAGGAGTTGTTGTTCCCCTTCGGCAATTTGTTTGCTCAGATACGTGCCGCCTTTCAAAACATGCCGGATCCCTTTTACCACTTCAAGAATATCATCCTTTAACACATAGCCGCGTGCGCCTGCCGCAAGGGAACGTTTCACGTACTGACTGGAGTTGCGGCCGGAGTTCATAAGACAGGGCAGGTGCGGATACTTCTCATGGATCATCGAGACCAGTTCGATCCCGCTCGTATGCGGCAGGACGACATCCACCAATGCCAGGTCCACCTGCAGGTTCGGTAAACGCTCGAGCGCATCCTGGGCATTCTCCGCCACAACTGTTACTTTGAAATTCCCCTTCTTGTGCAGCACACTCACGAGCGCCTCTGCCATGAGCTTGTGGTCTTCCACGAGAAGAATGGAACACACGGTTAAGCGGATGTCCTTTCCAGGGGAGCTTCGATCAGGATGCGCGTCCCCTCGCCGGGTTTTGAAGTCAGTTCCATGCGGCAGCCCAGCAGGGTCAGGCGGTCTTGAATGATCAACAGACCATGGGCAATGTTCGGGTCCTTCATGATCGCTTCGGCGTCAAAGCCTTTGCCCTCGTCGCTAACTGTGATGCAGCAGCGTTCGTTGATCTGTTCCAGGGTGACTTTTGCCTCCAATGTGCCGGCATGTTTGACGACATTAAAAAGCAGTTCACGTAGGGACCTGAACAGCAGCATGCGCATGTGATCATCAAGGAGTTTGAAATCCTCCTTTGCCTCAAGTTCCACCTGCAAGCCATGCTGCTCCTTCATGCGGAACGCCAGCCAGGTCATGGCTTCCGTCAGCCCTTCTCCGTGCAGGATGATCGGGCTGAGATCGATGCTCAGGTTACGGGTAATGGCGATGGCTTCGGAGAGCGAGTCCTGGATCTGATCAAGTTCCAAATAGGTGTCTAATGCAACCGGGTCTTTCCTATTGGCGTCCTTCAGGAAGGATAACTCCGCCTTGATGGCGAACAGGCGCTGCTGCAGATCATCGTGCAGCACCTGCGAAATGCGATGCCGCTCATCCTGCTCTGCCCGGGTCAGTTCAGAAGCGAGGGCGCGGATCTTCTCCTCCGACTGGATGCGCTCGCTGATATCCGTGGCGATCACCGCAAGCCCGCTCGTTTTCTCCATCCCCAGCGGGTAAATGGAAAGCTGCACCGGCAAACATTCTCCACTCGCTCGTTTTAAGCAAAATTCGCCCCGGGCGCCGTTCTGCCCCACCCGGCTAAAGATCTCATCGAACGCGTTTTGGTCCTCGGGCACGATCAGGTCGTGGAAGGATGTGCCGATCAAGCTTTCGCAGTCCATCTGGACCATATCGCCAAAGCGTCCATTACAGTAAAAGATCGTCCCATCCGGGATCAGGGTGACCGCGCCCTCGTTCATCGCCTCGACCATCATGCGGTACGGGATCTCCGACTCGTTCAGGGTCACCACCTGGATGCCGCTCTCACGGTTCACCACGAACGCATCCACCATGTACTCCTGGATGGCGCGCAGGGTCTCTTCCGTCTCCTCGAGACGGCTCTTCAGTTCAGCAGCTTCATCTTCCACTGCTTGTTCTACACGGGCCTTCTTCGGCATCACGCTCCTTATACACTAGACCGACACTATTTCTTTTCACGCAAGTCCAAACCCACCAGGACGCGTTCCGTGTTGGAGAGATCGCCGATAATCTTCTTGATCGGCTCCGGCAATTTCCTGACCAGAGTTGGGATGGCAAGGATCTGGTCTCCGCTTGCCAGCTGTGGTTTCTTAAGCAGGTCGACCACCTTGATATGGTATTGTCCCGGCATGTGCTCTTCACAGATCTTCTTCAGGTTGGCGAACGCGGCCAGGCTCTTGGGCGTTTGCCCTGCCACGTAGAGCCGTAGTTCGTATGCTTTTCGTGTCCGCCTGGATCGAGCACGGGGTTTCGTTTTTTCCATGGGTGTCTCCTTAATTGCTGCTTCTATAACACGCCCGTGATGTGCAAGCTGTCTCTCAGCTTGTGCTGAATTCTGTTCGACGCCCGGCAAAGTCTATCGCGCCGATCTTGATCCCCTCGCTGGTCAACTGGAAGGAACGGATCTGATGCGAATGAGCCATCCCGCGTGACTTCATGATATACAAACCGCGATGGCGCTCTCCGTCGCTCTCCAGGTTGCGCAGGCTGATCCACGTGTCTATTAATGAAGAAACGCCTGCGACCGATTCGTTGGGCGCATCCTCTTCGGTATAGCTGGTAAAAAGCGCCGTGATTTGGTTAGTCTTCAAAAAGTCAATGATTCGTGTGATCGTGGCTTTGACTTCCGCTACGTTGCCAACGACAAAAAAGTCGGTAATCGGGTCCCATACAACGATATGCGGCTGGTGTTCCTTGACCAGATCATATATCGTCACAAGGTGCATTTCAACCCCATAGAGAGTGGGACGGATACCGTGGAAGATGAGCGATCCCTTTTTGACGTGAGGCGCCAGGTCGATGCCGATCGAGCGCATGTTCCGCAGGATCTGATTGGCGGATTCTTCGAAGGCAAAATACAAACAGCGCTCACCGCGCCGGCAAGCCGCGTCCACGAACGCCGCCGTAAGACTGGATTTGCCCGAGCCTGCGGTACCGAAGAGCAGAATACTACTTCCCTTGTAATAGCCCCGGCCCCCGAGCATTTCATCGAGTTCCTTGATTCCTGTGGATATCCGTTCTGTAGAAGCGTGATGATCGAGTCCGACAGAAGTAATGGGCAACACAGAAATGCCATCTTTGGTGAT
>DATKED010000057.1:0-4832 GCA_035512375.1 Anaerolineales bacterium | reverse complement strand
GTAAGTAAGATGCAAAGGCTGCCCGTGCAGCACCGTATGAAGCTTTATGTCTTTTGAACGCATTTGATCGTGATGCACAGCCAGATGGGAATTGAACTCACTGGTCACCCGCCTGAACTCAGAATCAGGTGACGTGAAAATCTTACCCATCCGTCCGCCCTGTTCAACAACGATGCACGCAAGATTGGCTGTCGGGGCATCGATAATATCGCGCAGCCGCCGTCCGGAACCTGTGACGATGAGAGTGGCGCCTGCCAAATCCGGGGCAGGCACAGGCAATTCTATTATTTGCATGCAGGGGAATGGCGCTGTGACATCCAGGGATTGGCGAAAACAAATCGAAAGGTTCCCTGCCGCACCCTCCGCCGCCCCAATATCGGATAATCTTTTTCCGACCTGTCCCAACTGGTGCAGCAATTGATCCATTTCAAGTGACATGAAATCCATTAATATAAACCTTTTAGAGGAAATAGTTAATCGTAATTTTATCAATCATAACATCCGCTGGCAAAGAAACACTGACCATAAAACAGGAGCTGGCTCTTTGGCATTTGGTAAGAAGACAGAGATAACGTTACCTTGTCTACATCAATAAAACAATATATTAGTTGATTAATAGTATTTGATGGTAAAATCAAATATAATATTGGTTGATACAAGGATTGAACGGAGATAAATTGCGTGGCAAAACGTAGCAATTCAACTGTAGACCTTAAAAATGGACAGGCTGGGAATGGCACTGAAACCAACATTGACGTTGGCCGCCGCCTGCGCGAGATCCGAATGGGTAGAGGCTTCTCGATTCGTGCGCTTGCAGAGTCGAGCAGATTGAACGTCAACACATTAAGCCTGATCGAGAACGGGCGCACCTCTCCCAGTGTCAGCACACTCCAATTGCTCGCACAAACCTTACAGGTCCCCATCTCGGCGTTTTTTGAAACGGATCACGGCAATAAAAAAATAGTTTATCAACATACAGGCAATCGTCCTCACGCCGTGTTTACCCATGGGTTGGTGGAAGACCTCGGCGCCGGCATGGTCAGGTTTGGCGCGGAGCCGCTCATCGTCACCCTGAAACCCAAAGCTGACAGCGGAAAGATTCCCATCGTACACACAGGACGCGAATTTGTTTACTGTCTCGAGGGTCGTATTGTCTATCATGTAGATGACCAGGCATACCAACTGGAACCAGGTGATAGCCTTATGTTTGAGGCCTATCTCCCCCACCGTTGGCGGAATGAGGATGAATCCGAATCCAGACTCCTCCTTGTACTTTGTCCAATGGACGAACGCGACCGGCCCTCCGAACGTCACTTTGGGAGTTAAATCTCATCTTTCTATCTATGCACAGGCAAATCAATCTGTGAAATACCCAGGATGGATCTCGGCCATGGAACTCACTGCCCTCATATTGATAACTGGTCTGGCGCTCATCATTTATTTTATCTACAGGACAGATCACCTATAAACTGAAAAAGGAGCAACAAAAAAATGAAAATCGCAGCAATCACAGACGATGGAAAAACCATCAGCCAGCACTTTGGCCGGGCATCCCACTATATGGTCGTCAAAGTGGAGAACGGCGAAATTAAGGATCGCGAGATGCGCAACAAGATTGGGCATGCCCAATTCGGGGAGGAAGGTCATGAGCATCATAACGAAGCGGGTGGACAGCATGGCTATGGACCTGCCGCCGATAATCGCCATGGCCGTATGGCTGCATCAATCACTGACTGCGAAGCGGTTTTATGCCGCGGCATGGGTATGGGCGCCTACGAAAGCATGAAAGCGCGCAATATCCGTCCAGTGGTCACCGATATTGCCGATATCGACGCAGCCGTAATGGCCTATGCAAAGGGACAGATCGTTGACCACGTTGAAAAACTTCACTAATGAGACGGGAAGCCGATGTGGGTCAGTGCGTCAATGATCTGCAAAAGGCTCATTCGATCGGTCAATGCCTTGAAAAAACCATCAAGGACCCTGTACCGCACACCGTTGGGCATGCTTTCGTTAAATTGAAGGAGTTGAGCTGCTAACCCATGTTCAGGAGCAGGAGAAAAAATAACGCAATGGAAATCGTTATGCATCCCATCGGCGTCATCCATTCGCCATTCACGGAAAAAGACCAGACTCCCATCCAGGCCTCGCGCTCGCAAGCCACGGGGTTGGTGGAGCTCTACCCCGAGTTCGCGAATGGGTTGGATGATATTGAAAATCTATCCCACATCCATCTTTTGTATGTTTTCCATAAATCGGCCGGGTATATGCTTCGGGTCAAGCCTTTTTTGGACGATAAGGAACATGGCCTATTCGCCACGCGCTATCCCCATCGCCCCAACCCAATTGGCATATCCACCGTTCGGCTTTTATTCCGTCAAGGCAACGCGCTCACCATCGAAGGTGTGGATGTACTGGATGGCACCCCCTTGCTTGATATCAAACCCTATGTACCGGACTTCGACATCCGTACAAATGAAGTGCGTGTCGGCTGGTATGAAACACGGAGCAAAAAGTGAAACAGTACAACCGTATGATTATCGCACTGTTCATCAGCATCCTCTTCTCTCCGATCACAAATGCTCATGCACAAACTGACCCGCCTGTTGTCCGCGCCGTGCTTTTTTACTCACCCACCTGCGGGCATTGCGAATATGTGAGCAATGAAACTCTCGCGCCCATGATTGAGAATTATGGCGAGCAACTTGAGATCATCGCCCTGGATGTAACCCAACCCTTCGGGCAGGACTTCTTCTTATCTACCCTGCAAAAATTCGGATTGGAACGAAGCGGCGTTCCCTTTCTGGTGATCAATGATACGTATTTGATCGGATCAGTGGATATTCCAGAAAAATTCCCCGGCCTGGTCGAAACCTATCTGGCACAGGGTGGACTGGATTGGCCGGAAATTCCCGGGCTGCGCGAGGCAATGAGCCACTCTTCAGCAACAGATGATCCAACTGCCACTGTTACAACTCAATCCACAGTCCTTCAGACCACGCCCATCCCTGCCACCGTGACCCCACCACATCCCGCCCTGATAGCCACACCCGGACTCATTCCACCGGGTGCTCACAATACGGATTGGACTGATAATTTCGCTCGCGACCTGGCTGGTAACACGCTGGCTGCGATTGCCAGCCATATAAACCGTTGATAAGCGATGACCTGCAACGGCGCAAGTACAGCACGCCATGATGAGAGAGCGAGCACGTACGCGCCAACGATCACCAGTCCAACTCCAATGAGCGGCACAGGGGCAGGTATCTCTCGAAGTGCAACCGACGAAACCAGAAGTGTGACAGCCGGGCTGAATACAAAGAGGGGCGCGACCAGCGAGGCATCCCCCTCTTTCAAAGCCTGTGTTGCTGCCAGGTGCGCCAGAGTGTTCAGGATCACTGAGCCAAGAATACGAAAAAAAAACAGCCATCCACGCGTGGACGCGGACCAAAGAACAGAAAGAGATTAAGCGCCAACAATGGCAAACCGAAAGCCTGGCCAGCCCAGGCTACCACCGAAACGTCAGTATCAGCCAGAAGGCGCTTACTAATGATGGGGTTGAATGAGGCCAGGCGCAGCTCCGAGAGCGAAGATGATCCACATACGTCCCACTATAGTTCTGCTATCCATCAGGGGAATGAATGTCACCCAGGACAGATGACATCATGCACTGACAGGGCGTTATGTTCGGTCATATAATTCAACGTATGTTGAACTATTATTCACAATCACCGCCTGCCTCCCCTGTCAATCTCGAAACCCTGGTAGATCGTTTGAAGGTGTTGGCTGAGCCGAAACGCCTGCTCATCTATAACCTGTTGATGGAAGGCGTGCAGTGCAACTGCGAGCTGGGCGACTTCCTGCAAATGCCGCCCAATCTTATTTCCCACCATCTGAGTAAGCTGCGCGCCGTCGGCCTGGTGGATGTAGAGCGCGATGCAGTGGATTCCCGCTGGATCTATTACTCCATTAACCGCGCCGCGTTGGACGAGTTGAACGCGGCATTTGGCACGTTCTTTGATCCCACGCGGATCAAACCCAGGAGAACCACCTGCGGACCAAAGAATCTAATTTCGATCCCTGAAACGCTCGAATCCGAACAACGATAACTATTTTACGAAGGAAGTGAAGCCTATTATGAGCAATGCGATCCCAGTCTTAAATACCCTCCCTACCTCAATAGCCCCTGCGGATGTGGAGTTTTTCGATCCGCCGATGTGTTGTCCGACAGGATTATGCGGACCAACCCTCGATCAAACTTTGCTAGACATGAATGAAATGATCCTGGAACTTCAGCGTGATAATCTGCGCGTGGAGCGATACCAGATGGCCAGCAACCCCAATGCTTTTCTTAGCAATGCTGAGGTGATGAAACTCGTACGCGAAAAGCAGATGGAGGCCCTGCCCATCATTGTCGTGAACGGAAAGATTATCAAGAGCGGCGGATATCCTGCACTGGACGAAGTGCGCGCCGCCCTCAATGGAGCAAAATAATGACCCAATTCATCTTCTTCTCTGGCAAGGGCGGTGTTGGCAAGACCAGCATGGCATGCGCTCATGCCGTCCGCTATGCAGACGAAGGCAAACGAACACTTATTGTTACCACTGATCCCGCTTCGAATTTAGCCGATGTCTTCGAGCAGAAAATCGGACACCAGGTTACGCCGATCACAGGCGTGCCAAATTTATCCGCGATGGAAATTGACCCCGACAGAGCCACGCAGGAATATATTGACCGCGCCATGGCGCCCATCCGGGCCGCCTTCCCTCCACAGATAGTGCAGGTGATGGAGGAGCAGATGAGCGGTCCATGCACGGCGGAGGTAGCCGCC
>DATKED010000056.1:0-4650 GCA_035512375.1 Anaerolineales bacterium | reverse complement strand
GCAAGGATATTTTGAATGGCTGCATCCAGGTCACCGGTGATTTCCGGGGCAGAGATTTGAGAGTGTTTGATCTTGAGCTGAGTTGGGTCGGTAAGCATGGCGGCAAGAATTTCTTCTTCGGTGCCGATTATGACATCCGCGTTTCGCAAAACGGCGCGGGCATTGACTCCAAAGGCACGCACATCGTGCCACTGGTCAGCGCGAAAATCAAGATCAAAAAATACGGTGACATTGTTTTTCTTCGCCTGTTCAACGGCAAACAATGTCGCGCTTCGCGAGGGCTCCTTGCTCAAATTCGTCCCTGCGAACTCGAAGGCGCGGCAGTGCTCGAAAGGCGCAGAAATTACGTCATCAATCGTGAGTTGAATATCAGCCGCGTTATCACGGTAAAAGACCAGGGGAAATTTGTCGGGTGGTTCGATTCCCAAGACGACGGCGCTGCTCCGAGCTGTGGGCTTGCGGGGAATATATCGAGTTTCAACGCCCTCATTATTAAGGAAATTAAGGATGAAATCCCCAACTGGATCGTTGCCAACGGCCGTGAGAAGAGCAGTCGCGACGTTCAAGCGTTGTGCACCCACAGCAATATTCGTCGGTGAGCCACCTACATACGCAGCGAAGTTCGTGATTTCAACGAATGGGGAGCCAACATCGTTGGAATACAGGTCAATAGAGGAACGTCCCATCGTGATTAGATCAAATTGAGGTTGAGGATGAACAGCCATTTTGCTCACTTAATAAAGCGGCAAGCGTGCGTCTATATTCTGATAGGATTCCTTGACCCATGAATAGCGGGGATCATCCTGGTTGGCAAGGCTTTGTGCCGAACCTGCCAGCACATTCAGGTAGTACGTTGTATAGCCCGGTGCGCTGACGACAGGATGGTAGCCTTCGGGAATCAGGACTGCAGAATTATTTTGAGCTCTTACAAGCGCATCAATGGGGTAACCGGCCTGTTGAAGTGGTGAACTTTCATCGGTGTACACACGCTGGTAGGCGTATCCTTCCGGTTTGTCGATCTTGTAGAAATAGACCTCCTCCAAATCAGCCTCGATGAGATGGCCCGCATCTCCTTCGATATGAATATCATGTTTATGAGGCGGATAGCTGCTCCAATTACCGCCGGGTGTGTACACCTCCACCAGCACCAGTCGATGTACGGGTGAGCCAGGAGGCAACAAGTCGTTGATTTGGCGGCTTACGTTATCACCGCCGCGAATGGAGATACGAACATTCTGGGGTTGAATAAGCCAGGGTTTATGATCTTCCTCGGTTGGAACCCAGGTGACGGCAAATTCACTTTCTTGGTCAGCTCTTATGGTAAATCCAGTATCACGCGGCAGATACAGTACAGTTGCTGCGCTCGTCCACACATCCTTTCTCTCGAGACCATACCAGCTCCCGCGCGTGGAATGTACAGAGATCGATCCGCTGAGGAGGATGATTGCCAGCTCATTTTCACCTGCGTTGAAAGACCATTCCTTGTCTGCTCCCAGGCGTCGGGCTTGAAATGAAATAAAATCCCACCCTGCCGATTCGGTGGTGACAGCCAGGATCAAATCAGGATCTTGGGGGTTGGTTGAGGGCTGTACAAGCAGGTTTTCCGCCGTATACTGCATAGATTTCCTCCTCTTTTTCAATAATCCTTGTACCAATTCCCGTCGACGTCGCTTGCTCCATAACATTCAAACCAGGGATGCGCATACGCCTCAGCAACAGCCTTGAGTGTTTGCCATCGCCGGGAAGCCTCACCGCGTAGAAACGCATGCCGTTCGTGCCCCTGAAGATAGACCGCCTCCTGCCACACCGCCCGCCCAACTAAGAAACCAGAACATCCATTCTGGCACGCGGCCATCAACTGCTTGTGAAACAAGTCAAATGAATCCCCGCCAGAGAGTAGTGTCCAAGGAACGGGTGAGGCTTCATTCATTTCAGCACAGGCCTCCTGCCAGACGGCTTCATCCTTTTCGTATTTGCAATCGACTGGGAATTCCAGTTTTAAGATATCTGGCTTCAATGCACCCAAACGCTGCACCGTTTCGACCAAGATTTTGGGACGTTGCGCCGCAAATTCTTCAGAATCCTTGCTCACATTTGGGTCCAGTGAATAGACGATCGGCTCCAGGAACATGGGAATATCAAAACGCTGGCACTCCTCTAGTAAGTCTGTGACTAGTTTTTCCTGCCTTTCCGTTGTCTCCCCCGCTTGCGGATGATAAAAGAGGAGAAGCTTGACTCCACTGGCACCCAACTTTTTGGCTTTTTCGATGCCCCACCCCTCAAGTATTGTTGTCTGGCGGCTATAAGGGTTGCCCAAGTACCCCTGATCTTCTAGAGCAGTTAGGAATGCCGTTTTAGGGGGCAGAACACCTTGGGCTATGGACTGTCCAAGACTATAGACTGGATCAAGCAGGATAGCAGTAGCCGAGGGAGCCATCCGCTTGACAATATCAAGCTTGAACTCGGTCAATTGCGCTGCAGGAACGGCGTCTGGATGTTCACGGTTAATCATGACGCGCATTGCATCTCGATGGTCCACAGCCAGGATCATGAACACTCCTCGCTCAGTGGAAGCTGTCTGCAAAGCACGGAGTCTACCTAAAGATAACTGGTTCATCTATCCTCAATAATCCAATTATCCTACGAAAATCTTTACAATCGATACTCTTGCAAGTATCATCAGTCATCATGACATCTTATCACTAAATTGGAGTTACATGCTTAAATCTGCACGTGTCGAACGAAAAACGTTGACTGAATTAGCACAGCAAGAACTACGCCAGGCGATCATTAATGGCACCTTTCCACCGGGCAGCCAACTGCCCATCGAGGCGGAGCTATGTGAGACCCTTGGTGTCTCTCGCACTGTAGTTCGAGAAGCCTTGCGTATGCTGGAAGATGAAGGGTTGATCGCCCGACGTCATGGTGTGGGCACATTTGTTCGGAACCGCCCTATTCTAAAAAATCTCAATTTCAACTTCGGGATTACCGAAATGATTGAATCCGCAGGGTTGAAATCTGGTACCAGCCATTTTGCGATCCGAAAAGAAACCGCCGATGCAGAGAAAGCCGAACAGCTACGTGTTCCGGAAGGCACACCGCTGATTACTGTCGAACGCGTTCGAACGGCAGACGGACGTCCGGTCGTATATTCGTTGGACACGCTCACAGAGTCGCTCATTCAACGAGTCGATTTTAATCCACAGGCTCTGCTTAGCGAGTCGATTTACAGCATAGTGCAAAGATCATTGGGGAACATCATCGAATATGGCGTTGCTCGACTTCTTCCTGTTTCTGCTCCTGCCCTCGTGACTGAGAAATTACAACTTCCACCGGATGGGATCACCCTTTATATTGTTCAGACGGACTACAACGCTGCGGATGAGCCCCTGATCTATTCATGCGAGTATCACCTGCCGGATGCTTTTGATTTTATGGTCTGGCGACGCGGCCCGACAAGGTTACATAACTCATCCAATGATATTGCAGGATGAACCCAACTAACCTCAGGCGCCTATCTTACAATTTTCAGGAGTGGAATGGGCGACGTTTCCACATGCCGTTACAAGCTGCTGGATCGCTGCGAAAAATACTCATGGGGATCACACATGGCTCAACATCCATATTTTGACACGGTTGTTATAGGTGGTGGGACAGCAGGGGCTGCTGTAGCGGCACGTTTAGTGCAAAACACATCTCAGACTGTACTGTTGATCGAGTCTGGGCCAGACTACGGCGCGTTCGCTGATCATTGTTGGCCTGCTCCACTGTTAGATGCGCGCAGTCTGCCCGGCAGTCATGATTGGGGCTACGTCAATGGCGCAGACACAGGTCGTCCAGGGCATCTCCTGGAGCGGGCACGCGTGATCGGAGGTTGTTCCTCACACAATGGCTGCGCAGCGATTTGGGGCAGCCGGCTTGACTACGATCACTGGGTGACTCTAGGAAATCCAGGCTGGAGCGCAGATGAGCTGCTGCCATTCTTTCGACTTGCCAACGAAACGTTGAAAGTAAAACGCATCTCGTCGGCGGAAGTCACGCCCTGGCAGCAAGCCTGTTTGGATACCGCGCCAAAGATTGGTATCCCACAGGTTGCTGATCTGAATAATCTGGATGAGGACATTGGCATAAGCACATCACCTGTAAACATACTGGACGGCATGCGCTGGAATACAGCATTCGCTTATTTGGATCCAGTGCGCGGCAATGAGCGCCTGACTATTCTAGCGCTTACGCAGGTAGACCGATTACGGCTCGAAGGCGATCGTGTCGTCGCGCTGGAAGTGATCGGCCCCGATGGACCCTTAACCATCGAGGCAGGCCAGGTTATTATGTGTGCTGGAACGTATGGCTCGCCCGCCATTTTGTTGCGCTCCGGCATCGGTCCGGCGGCTGAACTACGCGCATTTGGAATTGAGACAAAACTTGATTTGGCGGTTGGCAAAAACCTGCATGACCATCCGGCTGTTTATCTCAAATACAGTGGAACACCCCAGCTTGTGGCTGCCATGTTGGATTTTGCTGCCAGAGGTGGGGTTCTCTTCTCGGAGCAGACGATTGCCAAGTTTCGCAGCAAGTACTGCACCACCGCTTATGATCTGCATTTATTCCCAGTCGGAGGACAATTTACGGATATGGCAGATAGCTGGG
>DATKED010000055.1:0-12391 GCA_035512375.1 Anaerolineales bacterium | reverse complement strand
GCGTCACGCGCCTTCGAAGCATCGGCATTGCGAACCAGCCAGGCGATGAGACCCAGCCCTAGTTCAGCGACGCCCATAAAGCGTACAAGCATGAACAATCCCGATGAGGCAGGGAGTCCGCCCATAGTTGTCATTGCTCCTGGAGCTAAGAGTGAAGCAAGACCAATAATGATCAAGAAGACAGCCGCAATGGTAAACATAACATTGAGTTTCATTTTATTTCTCCTTTGGCAAAACCTCTTTTGAATGGTTCAATGAATGGAACATCCACCCATTAACTATTGAACCCCGTGTTCGATGTAAGGATACACGGCAAATCAGGCGGACTTGTCAAGGCGCTCTTTGAGTGCATACCAGCATTTCCCCTATCCCACGCTTGCATCGTAACAGACCTCACCCTGCCCTTTGCGAAGCACCCCTGTGGGGCTCCCAAAAGGAGAGGGGGGAGTCTGTCCGCTGAAAATCGTGTATCATTGGGGCAGGAGATTTAATTATGATTAATCAGGAACTCCTCAAACGAATCACTGTCAATCCCAACATGGCGTTTGGGAAACCCACTATCCGCGGTCTGCGTTATTCTGCGGAATGGCTGTTGGAAACCCTCAGTTCGGGCATGACAAACGAAGAAATCCTTGCAGATTACGAAGACCTTGAACCTGCCGATATTCAGGCAGTCCTGCTTTATGCGGCGCGGCTGAGCCAGGTCAAACGGATGAGTCTGGTCAACGCATGAACTTTCTGATCGATGCCAATTTGCCGCGACGCCTTGTCCGCATATTTCAAGAGCGCGGTCATGACGCTGTCCACACGCTGGAGTTACCCGAAGGCAATGCAATCGCAGATGCCGCACTCCTGGATTATTCCGAGAAAAATAATTGCGTCATTACAACCAAAGATTCTGATTTCAGCACATCCTTCTGGCTGCAAAACCTCCCCAACAAACTATTACTGATTTCCACGGGCAACATACGAAATGCTGAATTAGAAACTCTGTTGATCGCAAATTTCGATCAACTGATTTCGGCGCTGACGGAGAATCGTTACGTTGAATTGACTCGAGAGCATATCATTTCGCACGCATAATTTCCCAGTTTATTCTTGAAGAAGCGAAAGAGACAGTTATTTGGGAGTAGCTGTCTCTTTTTGTTTGGCAGGAGGGGAAAGGAAAAGATTTTGCAAAGGAACTATCCATCTAACAGACACTCACGGCAAGACTCTTGTCAAGACGCTCTTTGAGTGCATGCCAGAATTTCCCCTATCCCACGCTTGCATCGTAACAGACCTCACCACTTCGACACGCCCTAGCGGGCAGTCAGCGCGCCGCCTGTTCCCCCTCCTAGCTCCCTTCGGGAGTGCTTCGCAAGGAGAGGGGGATTCGTCCCGAATAATAAACTCCATAAACTGGGTGAGTGAGTTTTATGTTTGATGCAATACCTTGACTTCACGGTTGATGCGCTTGCTCAAATGCTTTTCCGCCACTTCCAAATCATACCTAACCTGCAGCCGAAGCCAGACTGCCGCGCTCGTCCCGAAATAACGGGCAAGCCGCATGGCGGTATCCACCGTGATGGCGCGTTGTCCATGAACAATCTGGCTGATGCGAATCGGCGTCACGCCGATATCCTGTGCCAGCCGATACTGAGTCAAGCCAAGCGGAGTCATGAAGTCTTCAAGCAGAACTTCGCCAGGGTGAATGGGGGATAAAGTATCGTCCATTGTATATGCTCTCATTCTTATCCGTGATAATCCACAATCTCAACGTTTTTCGCTTTGTTGTCCGACCAGATAAAGCAGATTCTCCATTGGTCGTTGATCCGGATGCTGTATTGCCCTGATCTGCCGCCCTTAAGTTTTTCAAGCCTGTTACCTGGCGGGGCAAGTAGATCCTGTAAATCTTCTGCATCATCCAGATAAATCAATTTTCGACGGGCGGTACGCTGAATGTCTTTTGGGAACTTCCTTGAAATTTGACCGAGAAAGATTTTCTGCGTTTCGTCGGATGCGAAAGACTCGATCATGCCGCAATAATATCACGCCGCGATAATAATTTCAAGGGTTGGGTTTCAAGCGGCAAATCAGACAGGACTTGTCAAACCGCTCTTTGAGTGCGTGCCAGCATTTCCCCTGTCCCACGCTTGCATCGTAACAGGCAAACACCAGCAAATTCCCTTCTGGGTCGGGGAAGTACAACGAGCGGACACGAAGTGCCACTCGTGTACGGTCGCATTGACCTTTAACCCCAAACCCTCGAGTCGCTTTTTCTCAGATTCGAAATCTTCAAGCGCTATATTGAGCGCAATGTGGTGGAGCGTCGTCTCTTGTTGATTCAGCTGTACAGCCTTGTTATCCAGAAACATGGTGTTGGAAGCTTCAAAGAGTGCAAGATTCTGGGTGTGACTGCCATAGCCCTCGGCGATTTTGAAGAACACAAAACTCTCGTCCCGCCTCAGCGCTTCGAGTCCGATCACTTCTTTGTAAAACTTGTGCATCGTGTCCAAGTCCCTGACTCGGGTGGACACTTCACCTAATCCTTTGACACGGCGATCTAACTTGTTCATGACCTGTCCTTTGAAGATGGCTTGTGAATATGCTCCAAAGTAATCACCACATTTCCCTTTTTCTGATCTGTTTCGACATATCTGTGTGCCTCGGCGATCTGCTCCAAAGGATAGCGCCGATCAATGACAGGTTTTATCGACCCTGCCTCGATCAACTCTTTGAGCCTGAGCAGATTTTTTGTTGTATAACCCGCTTCCCAGGAGAGTAACTTTTTATTACTTTTTCCTTTAGCCCATCCCATTTGCAGTCTGTGAATCATTTTTGGGTTCACGTTGAGATAGATTCCATTCTCGTTTAACGATCTTATACTCCCTGCAAACGGACTCCCGCCAATCGTATCCATGATGACATCGTACTTTTGTCCGTTTTTTGTGTAATCCTCCCGCGTGTAATCAACCACGTGATCTGCGCCGATGGAGCGCAGCATTTCCAATTTCACTGCGCTGTCCACACCTGTCACCTCCGCGCCGTAATGTTTGGCAAGCTGGACGGAATACGTGCCGATACTGCCGCCCGCGCCGACGATCAAAACTTTCTGGCCGCGCTGGATGTTTGCTCTGTCAAGGGAGTGCAGGGCTTCGAGTCCGCCAAAGGGAACGGCGGCCGCTTCCTCATAGGTTATGTTGGTCGGTCTTTTTGACATCACACCAAGCAACGCCGAAGGTTTTTCTGACAGGCAGATATATTCCGCATAGGTTCCCATGCCGAGACCTGTATATCCATACAACTGGTCGCCTGTTTGATATTGGGTCACATTTTTGCCGGTGATTACGACTTCTCCTGCGAACTCAGTTCCAAGTATTCTTATTCGGGTTGGTCTGAAGAGACCAAGATATATTCGAATGGGAATCGCAAACAGGAAGGGGAGTTTCAGCCTGCGGAACTCGGTGTCCGCTCTGGATGCGGTTGCCGCATGGATTTTGATCAGCACTTCATTATCTTTGGGAGTCGGCTTTTCCACTTCCTCGAGTTGAAGTCCATCCGGGGATCCGTATTTCGTCCATAGGATTGCTTTCATGATTCCTCATCCTGATTGGATTCTGTCATTCTATTCCACAATGATGACGACTTTCCCTTTAGCGCGTCCTTCCCCAACATACCGAAGCGCTTCACGAATCTCACTTAAGGGATAGCGCTTATCAATCACAGGGCGGACTTTGCCAGCCATACAAATCTCCGTAATGGCAAGCAGATCTTTTCTGTTTTGTGGTACGACCAGAAGGCGCAGGTTTTTGCCTGTGATATTTCGAATCACGGGTCCCAAAAACAGGATCTGGAACAATGTCGCGACCGAACCCCCGACGAAGAAGGCTGTCCCTCCGGGTTCCAATGCATGGGCGTAGGCAAACGCCGATCGGTGGGCGATCAGGTCAAGGATGAGGTCGAAGCGGATTCCGCTATTAGTGAAGTTCTCCCGCGTGTAATCGATAACATGATCCGCACCAAGCGAACGCATGAAATCCTGCTTATATGTGTTATCCACTCCGGTCACTTCTGCCCCGTGCAATTTGGCGAGCTGCACGGCAAACGAACCACCGCTGCCGCCCGCGCCATTGATCAATACTTTTTGCCCCGGCTGAACCTGTCCCTTTTCGCGAATCCCATTCAGGGCGATCACGCCTCCCTGTGGGATGGCCGCAGCTTCCTCGAACGTCATCCCGGCGGGGATGCGAGCCAGAGTCTTGCCGCGCGTGCAAACGTACTCTGCAAAACCGCCGTGGTACCCGGGGATCTCGCCAAACACTTCATCACCGGCTTTGAATTCCGTGTTGTTTTTGCCTGCCTCTTCAACCCGCCCTGCAATGTCTGACCCGAGAATCTGTTGACCCGGTCTGAAAAGCCCTCCCATGCGGGCATATAACGGTTTGCCGATCAACCCTTCCCTGTCGGAGCCATTGATGGACACTGCATGGATCTTGACCAGGATTTCATCATCCCTGGGCACAGGTTTTGGCACATCCTTGAGTTGAAGGATATCCGGTGATCCGTATCTGGTGTATACAACCGCTTTCATTGATATCCTCAATCACGTGGATATCGGGACGAATGCTTTTGTCGCCTCTCCATAATCCCAGCCATCGATGGATGGGGGAGTGATGCCGAAGGCAGTGAGCATGCTTTTGATCTGCTCGCGGTGCTCGGTGGCATGGTTGATGATCTGCACCATGATCACCCACGGATCAACCAGGTAATCGTCCCTGGTTTGGAGGCGCTCTGTGGGAAGGTTGCTCACCTCTCTGGCGAGTTCCAACAACCTCTCGCCACTATCCTTCAAGGATTTCTCCATGTCAGCAAATTCCACTGCGGCACGATCCTTTCTCTGCTCGAGGGGCAGTGTGAGAAGCCGCAGGTAGCCATATTGCGCCGATACAAGATGCAGCAGGGTACTGCGGATGCTCCCTTCCGTTGCCGATTGAGGCGGAGCATCCAGCTGCTCATCGCTCAACGTGGAGCAAGCCTGAATAATCTGGGCGTTCGCCCAGTTGTTGTGTTCAAATAATCTTGCAAGATAATCATCGGTCATCAAGGGACTCCTTCATCATCCAATCGGCTCATAGCATAGCAGGACGTTCCCGTTGCCGAAGGTCCGCGATTTCGTCAGCTTCAAAGTCAGCTTCTCATTCAGGCCATCAAACATGGTTCTGCCTTTGCCAAGAACCACCGGGTCCACCACGAACTGGTATTCATCGATCAAGCCTTCCCGGGTCAGCTGCGAAACGATACTGCCGCTGCCAAAGATGACCATGTCATCCCCGGTTTCCTGTTTCATCCCTCGTATCGCACCTGCCATGTCGTTTTTCACCAGCCTGGTGTTATTCCATTCCGCCTTATCCATTGTCCTGGAAAAAACAACCTTCGGGAGGTTATTCATCCGCTCCGCAACGTCCGGCATTTGCTCCGCCGCCACTGGGGTAGGCCAGAAACTCACCATAAGATCGTAGGTGACTCTCCCGAACACAAGAGTCCCTCCTCCCCCGGCATTGCCCGCGACAAACGCATCCCACTCCGCATCTGGAATGGGATTCTGCGCAAAACTCATGTCGCCCTTTGCATCTGTAAAGTAACCATCGAGTGACACGTGGTTGAAGACGATCAATTTCCGCATGTCTTTTCTCCTTCGATCACTTTCATGTAGACCAGCTAATGGTTTGCGTCTGCCTATCGGTCTGTGGATACCCATTCCAGCGCGATCGGCAACAAAACCTACTCCCCTGCCATTGGGCTGATTAATTGAAAGTAATTTCCATCTGGATCAGCCAGAGTAGCAATCCATCCGCCACCCATGTCATACGGCTCCTTGATGACCACACCGCCGAGGGCTTTAATTCGTTCAAACTCCTCTTTGACCTGCGAGGTCTCAAAATTGATCATCACGCGCCCCGGGTCTTTTGCGCTGCCGCCCATTTCGGAATGATCCAGGACCGACATGAATGCGCCTCCTGCCTGCCAGCCCCAGAAGCCGTTCTCCGGGTCGACCATATCCGCAGGCTTCCCGAGCACTTTTTCGTAGAAAGCCGCCAGCGCTTGAGGCTGTTTCGTTCCGATCATCACTGAGTTTAGATTCAACATTGCATGCATCCTTTCTGTTGTGAAATCAATTTACGTATTGTAGGACGGGAATTCTTCGTTGACAAGATAAAAATGGATGGCAATCGCCGCTTATCCTGGTAGACTTTGCAGGAACTCGCTTACAACCAGCTGGAATTGTTCGGGGTGATCCATATTGGGCAAATGCGCTGCGTCTGCGATTGTGACCTTTCGGGCGGATGGCAGTCTCTCCACCATGTAATCAGCCGCGGCAAGGATGTAGGGCGTGTCATGCTCTCCAACAATAACCAGAACCGGTATGCCGATTTGAGAGAGGCGATCAAAGGCGGGGATCTGCGCATCGGGCAGGCGTTTGCCGAGTTTCCTGTCTTCAAGTGAAAGCGCGCGGCGGTTCATTTCATAGGCGAGTTTCCGCATAGCCGGATCCACTTGATCCGGCGTTCGATCGGTGCCGTCGAACCAGATCTGCGTTTCGATCTCAGCCAGCAGATCGAGATCGCCCGCCTTATACGCCTTCTCAGCTTCGGCAAATTTGGCGGGCATGGGTACATCCAACTCGAGACCGCTGGGCCCCGAACCGACCATGATCAATGCTTTCACCCGTGATGGGTGAGTCAGCGAGAAATCCATGGCGAGACCGCCGCCCATGGAACATCCCATCAGGATCGCCGGCTCGTGGAGCTCAAGCGCGTGGAGTACGGCAACCAGATCGTCCATGTGACGGAATTCGCCTTCAACGGGCTCGCTTTTGCCATATCCCCGCATATCATACCGAAGGACTCGATACTCCCGGGCAAAGACCGCGAATTCGTTGTTCCATTGGCGATGATCTGCCACGCCAGCGTGGATCATCACAAAGGGTGTTCCCTCGCCGGTGGTTTCATAATAGATCTGCGCGCCGTCACTTGGTACAAAACCTGATCGGATTTCGGGGGGTTCCATGTCAGTTCTCCTGAATGTGCATTACCGTCAAAACGGCTACCTTCTCAGGCATAGATTATAGAACGCGTTTTCTAATACAGCAAGGTGAGGATTACAGGCGTAGGAGACAAAACGCTCCCGGCATTCGAGAGCGTTTTGTGCGTTCCTTCATCTGTCTGCCGGCTGGATTGGGAGTCCGGCGATTTTGGCCAACTTATTCTATAAACCCAGGTATGCCTCGCGCACGTGTTTGTCCTTGATGAGTTGACGCGCTGGTCCCTCCAACTCAACCTTTCCCTCCGTGAGGACGTATCCATAATCGCTGACGGCTAGGGCAAGCTGGACGTTTTGTTCGACCAGCAGCAGGGTGATCCCCTCCTCGCGAAGCAATTTGAGCGTATCGAACAACTGGAGAACAAGCACAGGTGCAAGACCGAGCGACAATTCGTCAATGATGAGAATCGCGGGATCTGCCATGATGCCGCGCGCCACCGCCAGCATTTGCTGCTCGCCGCCGCTGAGCGTGCCGGCCTTCTGTCCGCTCCGTTCCTTGAGGCGCGGGAACATTCCATATACACGCTTCAGGTTCTTATTGAAGTTGGGCCGCGCACGTTGATTGGTCGCGCCCATCTCCAGGTTCTCGAAGACTGTCATATCCGTGAACAGCTGGCGCCCCTCAGGCACGAGCACCAATCCCATCTCTGCTTTTGTGTAGGCAGGCAGTTTGCTCACATCCTTCCCATCGAACACGATCGTTCCACTCCACGGACGGATCAGCCCCATCACAGTTCGCAGCAAGGTCGTTTTGCCAACGCCGTTCCCGCCAACCAGGCTGGTGAGTTTGCCTTTTTCCAATGACAACGAGGAGCCCCACAAGATCTGTACATCTCCATAGCCGGAGGTTAAATCTTTGATCTCAAGAAGTGCCATCTCTATTCCTCCTCCAGCAATTGATCGGCAAGTTTCGGGTCACCCAGGTAAGCCTCGATCACCTTTTCATCCGCGGCAATGGCTTCCGGCGAGCCTTCCGCGATCTGTTGACCATAATCCAGCACGAGGATTCGATCCGAAACGTTCATGATCGCCTTCATCACATGTTCGATCATAATGATCGTGATGCCCTGCTCGCGGATCTTCAAAACGGTCTGTACCATGCCCTCGATCTCAGATGAATTGAGACCTGCCAGAACCTCATCCAACAAAAGGAGGTATGGACGCGCCGCCAGCGCCCGGGCCATTTCCAAACGCTTCTTTTGTGCGACGTTCAAACTGCCAGCCAGTTGATCGGCTCTGGGCGCCAGCCCGACAAAGCCCAGAACTTCGTCTGCGATCTTTGCCGCGTTGCCGAGGTGTTGATTCTCGTGACCAAAGCACGCGCCAACCATGACGTTCTCCCGGACCGAAAGTTCGTTCAGCGGCTGGACAATCTGGTGTGTACGCGCCATCCCCAGGCGTGCGTGATCGTAGGGCTTTGCGCGTGTCACATCCTTGTCGCGAAAGACGATGCGTCCATCTTCAGGGGGATACACACCATTGATGGCGTTGAAGAGGGTCGTTTTGCCCGCGCCGTTGGGACCAATCAATCCGAGGATCTGTCCTTCCGGCAGGTCGAAGGTTACATTGGTGAGCGCCTGCAGCCCGCCAAAATGTTTGGATACGCCTTGAACTGAAAGCAGGATGGTCATGCGAATACCTTCCTCAATGGTGGGAGGCGGTGGCGCAGCCAGCCGATCGCACCGGCAGGGATGAAGAGCACGATCATGAGAAGCAATGCGCCGGACACCGATAATTGAATATCCTTGAAGATCGGGCTGGTAACCAGATACCCGCGCATACCCTGATAAGCGAACGCACCAAGGATCGGTCCGAGTACCGTGCCTTGACCGCCCAACATCACCATCACCAGTAATTCGATGGATGCGTGAAGCGGAAAGGCATCATGCGGTTCGACGTTCCCATTCTTGAAGAAAAACAGAACCCCAACCATGCCCGGGACAATGGCGGAAAGCACATACGCCCAGGTTTTTGCCCTGGGCGCCACCACACCCATCACTTCCGCGGCATCTTCATTTTCGCGTATTGCCAGCAGACCCAAACCAAATTTGGAAGATCGAACGATGTAACTCAGGATGAGAGAGAGCATGGCAAGACCTGCGCCCACATAGAAGGATGTCTGCAGGGCTTGTGCAAAGCCTCCGTAGGTTTTGTACACACTGAAGTTAAGTGTGATGCCCGTCGGGCCGCCAAATAATTCCAGGTTGTTGATGAGCGCCCGCATCGCCTCATTGACGCCTATGGTTGCCAGGGCAAAGTATGCGCCGCGCAGACGTAAAATGGCAGATCCGAGCAGGAAAGCCAGAATGCCTGAAGCAATTCCTCCCGCAAGGAGGGCTGTCCATAAGGTCCACCCCTTTTCGGTGAGAAGGAAGATGCCCACATAGCCGCCGAACCCGTAAAAGACGATGTGCCCAAAACTGACATATCCCGTGTACCCGAGCAGGATGTTCAGACTCGATGCAAGGGCAATGGCCTTGAGGATCGTGAACACTCTTTCGCTGTTGGCGGCGCTTCCCGTGATGACGGGCCAGAGTGTCAGGGCAACAACCACAAGCACAGGGAGGATCAAGCCAATGTATCTATTCCATGGTTTCATTTTTTCGCTCCAAACAGGCCGCTTGGGCGCACTAAAAGGATCACGACGAACAGGCCGAATTCGATCACGGGTACCCAGGATGATTCAAGGAAAGCCTGGCTGGAGCTTTCGATGACGCCGAGGATCAACCCGCCGAATAACGCGCCGATTGGGTTGCCAAGCCCACCCAGAACTCCGATGACGAAACTCTTCAATTCGTAACTGCCTCCCGCAAGAATGCTGAACGGGAAGAAGGTGGCGATCAGTCCGCCGGAGACGGCGGCCAGCATCGTCCCAATGCCAAAACTCAGCGCAAGGATGCGCGTGGAAGGTATGCCCATCAATTCCGCCGCGGCACGGTTGTTCGCCACCGCGCGGATGAACTTACCGGGTCTGGTTCGATAGAGAAAAAGATACAACCCACCTGTGAACAGCAGCGTGACAAGTGCAGCGATGATGCGTGAGCCCAGCAACCTGGTTGACCCCAGTTGAAAACTACCGGCTGAAAAGTCCACGTTGTAGGGGGAAGTTGTCAGGGCGGCGGTGCCAAGGCCGATGATGATCATGTTGACGGAAAAAGTTGCGAGTAATGACGAGAGATGCGGGGCGTTGATCACATGATGGACCGCTACTGCATAGATCACAATTCCAAGCATCAGCCCAGCGATCGCGATGGGGATCACACCCAGGTAGGGGTTGAGTCCCAGCCGGGTATAGATGAAAAAGGTGCTGAACATGCCCAGCGCAATAATCGGGCCGTGTGAAAGATTGATCACGTTCATCACCCCCCAGATCAGTGTCAGACCCATTGCCGCAAGTCCATATACAAACCCCAATAGAATTCCATCAGGTAGGGATATCAATAACAGGTTGATTTGTTGCATGCTCAACTCCCGAAATTTAAATTTTTGCAGGGGCAGGATGTTCCTGCCCCTGCAAAGAGTACGACGTGATTAGGGGACTGGAACTCCGTAGAGAGGATCGGCAGTCGCAACGTCTGCAGGCCAGATCACCACGCGGGTGAGCTCACCGGCTTCGTTCTTCTGCCATTGTGCAACGACCATTAGATGGCTGATCTGCAAGCCGTGCGCCTCGGCGGAAGTATCGAACTGGATGCCGCCGTAGAAGGTGAAGATGTTCATGGCTTCGAGCGCCGCTTTCACTTTTTCAGGATCGATTGAGTCGGCGTCTTCAATGGCTTTCTGCAGAACGAGACCCGCCACATAACCGCCTGCGACATGATAGGTGGGTTTTTCAGTCGTTGCGGCTTCATACGCGGCGGCAAAGTCTTCGCCTGAGGGTCCATACCACTCTATGCCAAGCGCCGCGGCTTCCTCCTCCGTATGCGTCGCCGCAAGTTCCCATTGACTGGAGGTTGCCACACCGAGTGCGGCATCACCCAATTCAGAGAATTTCGTATCGGCGGGAGCAACGAGTAAGGAGATGAACTTCAGACCCACCTCGCGTTCGTAAAGCTGCCGGGCAAGGGTGCTTCCATCGGGATAGTGTCCACCGCCGAGCAGGACTGTGGCTCCTGAGTCGACGATCTTATTGATAACGGGACCAAAGTCCGGAGTGTCACCAGCGTACCCTTCCTCCATCACGATCTCAAAGCCTTGCGATTCCAGATAGGGCTTAAGTCCATCCATGACGGAGGTTGAGAATTTGTCATTTTCATGCACAAGGGCGATCTTTGCTTCGGGGTCGAGCTGCTTGAGCATATCCACGGTGCTGATGAGGTAGAGACTGCCGGGTGTGTAAAGCTGAAACAAGCTGGTGTTGCCTGTCTTGTAGGCGTCATCTTCTGCGGCGCCGGCCGTGATCATGATCTTGCCATTCTGCTCGGCAATGATTGTAGCGGCAGCAGCCAGACCGGACGAATACGGGCTGATGAGGAAATCGGCCTCATCCTCCGTGATGAGGCGTGTGTAGAGTTCCTGCACGCGCTCCTTGGTGGATTCATCGTCATAGGTGACTGCTTCGAATTTGACGACGGTGCCATCGCTCAATTGTATTCCCCCGGCATCATTCACCTGTTGCATCCACAGGTTCAGACCGTTCACCTGCCGCTTGGAAGATACCTCCTGTGCACCGGTCAGCGAGGAGGTAAACCCGATGGTTACCGTCTCCTCGACCGCCACCGGCGCTTCAGTGGCTGCAGGTTCTTCGGACGCCTCGGTTGCCGCGGGTGCGGTGGGCTCCTCGATCACTTCAGTGGGTTCGGCGCCGGGTCCGCAGGCTGAAAGGATCAGCCCCATGAGCACCAAAACCGCAAGGATGTTGAACAACGAACGTTTCATGCTGTGCCTCCTCCATTTGGATATGGATTCAAGGATTGAACGGAACCTTTCCGCTCTGTCTTGATTGTAGGGGGGCAACCGTAAATTTTTCTAAAAATAGGGATGCGATTTATAAAAAAGGTGTAAAAAATTCATGCTTCGAACCGGTACCCGATACCGTGCTCTGTATGGATATGGCTGGGTGACATGGGGTCTCGTTCGATCTTCTGCCTTAACTTCCCCACGTACACGCGCAGGTATTCGGCCTCATCGTGATATTCAACCCCCCAAACGTGATGCAGGATGGCGCGATGGTGCAGGGTCTTCCCCGTGTTCTTCATGAAATACACCAACAGGTTGAACTCGGTGGGAGTCAGGTCCCGGAGGTCGCCCTGTACCTTGACCTCGTGCCGCTCCACGTCCACTTCGATCTCCCCGCGCACGATTCGTT
>DATKED010000054.1:0-4259 GCA_035512375.1 Anaerolineales bacterium | reverse complement strand
ACTGGGTGCGTCGTTAAGTTAAATATAAGGAGATAAACTGTGAAAAAGTATATACTGACTCTCTTGGTCATTTCCCTGGCGGTATCCGCCTGTGCTGCTGGAGAATCTTCTGCATCCCTGATCGGCTCCTGGAAGTTGACCTCTTTCGGTCCTGTGGATGCTCCGATAACGGCCGTGGCTGATACGGAGGCAGGACTGACTTTTAATGAAGATGGTACTGTAGTTGGTAGCTCTGGCTGCAACGGACTCGGCGGCAACTACACCGTCGAAGGTGATCAAATCAGATTCAGCGAAATTGTTTCAACCTTGATGCTATGTGATGAGCCACTGATGGGACAGGAAGAGGCGGTGTATCAAGTGTTGACCGATACTGCTACCTATAAAATTGAAGGCAATACATTGACGCTCACGAATAATGATATGGTGCTTGTACTTGCGACCGGTTCCTATCCATAACCGCCCCACTTCAAATCAAGAACGCGACTGCTTCATCAACAGTCGCGTTCTTGATTTCCTTCCAATGCCAGCACAGGCTGCGCAACAACCGGCTTTTCTTGTACCTCCTCTTTTATTCCTATAACTATATATTCCATTGGGTAAACTTCAGAATCTGCGATATCCTTGCTGGCGAACTTTCCTGTCTTTTCACCCCTTTTTTGCGGAAGTTTCTCAGAGGGAATTTCTCTCTTTACAATCCGGTCGAGTTTGAATCCTGAAAGCTGTAGACTGTCAGCAAATATCTCGGGATTTGGAATCTCGATCTCTTTCAGTCGGGTGTTTCCGATCACATAACAACATCTTCCGCCAATTCTAAGTATTCTAAAACTTTCATCAAAGACTCTCCCCATGTCTATGAAGTAAGCCTTGATCTCCTCTACCATCTTCCTGTCCTTTTCCAACATTTGGCTGATGGTATGTTGCGCTAACGCACATCTGACGCCCTCGCTTCATATCTCTTGTAGCATGTCCCAATAATAAGCTACCCCGTCCGCTTGCGGCGGGGTAGCTTATTTCATCTAATGGGTAGTACGCGAGTCCGCATCCTGTTTGGCGTAGAAGTAACCTTTTTTATTCCATTGCCAGTACGTGCCGCGCGATCACGAGTCTTTGGATCTCGCTCGTCCCTTCACCGATGGTCATCAGGCGGACGTCGCGATAAATCCGTTCGACGGGGTATTCGCTGGAGTAACCATATCCACCATGGACCTGGATCGCATTGCGGCAGACGCGTTCTGCCATTTCGGTGGCGAACATTTTCGCCATGGCAGCTTCCTTGTTGTAATTGCGCCCCTGTTCCTTGAGCCAGGCGGTCTTATAGAGCATGTTGCGCGCGATCTCGATCTCCGTTGCGGCGTCTGCCAGCATCCATTGGATGGCTTGCAGGTCCGCGATCGGTTTGCCAAAGGCTTGGCGTTCGCGCGCATAATTGACCGCGTATTCGAACGCAGCTTGCGCCAAGCCGATGGAGATCGCGCCGATCCCGATCCGCCCGCCATCCAGGGTTGCCAGCGTTTGCTGTAATCCCTTGCCCACTTCACCGATCAGGTTTCCCAAGGGCACACGCACATCTGCGTATGCCACCGCGTGAGTAGGGGAGCCGTGAAGACCCATCTTTTTTTCGGCGGGACCGATCTCGAGCCCAGGCGAGTCGGTTGGGACAAGGATCTGGCTCAGAGAACGGGAGCCGCCGGCGGGGTCCGTGCGAACGAGGGTAATGATGTATTCCGCGATGGACGCGTTCGTACACCACATCTTCGCGCCGTTGATGACCCACTCGTCCCCATCTTTTGCAGCCTTGGTCACGACCCCACCCTGTAGATCGGAACCCGCCCCCGGCTCGGTGAGCGCGAGCGCGGCGAGTTGGTTCTTTCCACTTGCCACAAGCGGAAGCCACTTCTGTTTGAGTTCTTCACTTCCGTATAAAACAATGGGCGTTGTACCAAGCCCGTTGTGCGCGGCAATTGCCAGCGCAGTCGAACCGCATCCCCAGGCGATCTCTTCGAGCGCGATCGCCGCGCTGACCGAGTCCACGCCTGCGCCGCCATATTCTTCGGGAATGCTCAAACCGAGCAATCCAAGCGGACCCATTTTGCGGGTGGCATCCCAGTTGAATTCACCCGTCACATCCACTCCATGCGCTTTTGGCTGGACTTCCTTCGCGACAAAATCATGAACCGTTTTTTGCCAGATCTTTTGTTCTTCAGTCAAGTCAAAATCCATAAGTTAGCCTCACTGATCTAAATTGTGATTACTTTGTCAGCCTTCACCTGCGCTTCGAGAATGTCTCCCATGCCGCCCACGATACCCACCTGGATCTTGTTGGTAAGCTCGAAGTAACTCAAACAGGTGGAGCAGACGATCAACCGCACCCCATTGCTTTCGACGCTGCGCAATTGTTCGATCACCGGCGAGTCTTCGCAGACCAGCTTCACGCCGTCGGTGTAAAAACAAAGCGCAGCAGGCAGGCTCTCATTTTGCAATAGCAGTTCAATATATTTTTCGAACAATACCTGTTGTAATTTTTCGTCAGCGTTCCCCATGCCGTTGTTTGTTATTAGAATAACAGCACTCTTCATATTTAATCCTTCGCATTATTGTATGCATCCAAAAGTTCATGTGCTTCTCCGGCTTGATCTTTCGCGACAAACAATTGCACACGCCCCAAACCATCAATGGTAACAGGGTAGATATGATGCCCAACAGATTCCTGGAAAAGCTCGATGTCAACACCATAAGCTGCGAAGTACGTCTTGAGCAGATCAGCTTCCAGGCGTCCCTGGACTTCCGTGAGCAGTTCCCATTTAAGTTCGTCCACCATAGCCTCCATTGGATAGCCTTGCGAAGGATTACCTGATCCGCTGCCTTGCAGGTGATGAAACCTTCGCAAGGCAGCTTTTTAGCCCATTACCATCTCCACGTGACGATGAATAAGACCGTCCATACCGTGCTGACGATCAACTGGCGGATGCCGATGTGCGTGGGCTTCCGTTTGATCGCAGGATTGAAAATCCCCCACAGTGTCTCCGTCCATTGTACCAAGTATGGGATGAAAAGAAAGCGCGGCAAGATGGACAGAATCCCAAGCGCAAGCGTCAAAACAAGGTTGAACGTGGTGTAGGCGAAGGCGCGGAATTCCCTCTTCCGCAGTTCAGCTCTTTCCAGACCTTCTTCCTGATCCCGCTGCTCGTGCCTCAGATATGCGTACATGATGCTCGCGGCGGTTTGCAGCCAGACGAGGATCCAGAGCCACCAGCCGTCTGAGTCGTAACGTCCAATCCCGACCCAATACGCGGCGGGCGCGGCGAGCGATAATACTCCGGTTGCGATGATCTCCATATTGACCTGCCGGCGTTCGTCGCGCCTGCTGATCAGCCACAAATGCCAGGCGAAGACCAGGACTCCGGGGATGGCGAGATAAATAAGATAGCCAAATCCGGCGCGGATTAATCCAACCAACGCCATGAGAACGATGGATCCGTACAGTACGATCCAGAAGCGCGCGGCGGGCAGGTCGCCTTTTGTGCGGCGACCTGCATACGCCTTGACCGCGATCGTGATTGGCTGTCGGACAAGAAATGCTGCGATTGCCGCGAGGACCAAATTAAATGATGCAAACGTGAATCTCCCTCCTGCAAAAAGTCCTATAAGCAATGGACTGAAAATGAATACCCACGCACCGTGATCCTGCGGCAAATAGATTTGTTTGCGGAGGTAGGAGGTTTGCATACCCGCGATTATATTCTGTTTGGGTGGGGCGGGTTATTGATTGGTAAAATTGAGTAAATCAAACCATGGAGTGAGGAATTATGGCAAACAAGAAGACAATCGAAGAACGCGAGCGCGCCCGCCAAAAAAAACAGACTGAAAGGACAATCCAGATTATTGGGGCAGTTGTCCTGGTTTTGATCGCTGCTGTGATTCTCTGGCAGGTCTGGCCGGAGAGCAGCCCCGAGGTGGTGGAACCTCCTTCGGAGGTTGCGGAGCAATATGATGCGGCGCCGCCGATGGCAATCGATGTGAACAAACAATACCTTGCCACATTCAAAATGGCAAACGGCGGCGAGTTCGTCGTCGAGCTTTTCGCTGAGAAAGCACCTATTACTGTGAACAACTTTGTTTTTCTCGCACAGCAGGGCTATTACAACGGTACAACGTTTCACCGTGTCCTGGAAGGATTTATGGCACAGGGCGGCGACCCAACCGGCACGGGCATGGGTGGTCCCGGTTACCAGTTTGAAGATGAGTTCAGTGATCTGTCG
>DATKED010000053.1:0-5334 GCA_035512375.1 Anaerolineales bacterium | reverse complement strand
TTCGGGCTGTCAGAACGCAATGTGGACAACCTGCTGGATCTGTATTTGAAGACGCGTGAAACAGGATTTGGTGCAGAGACAAAACGCCGGATCATGCTGGGTACGTTCGCTCTCTCCGCTGGCTATTATGATGCCTACTATTTAAAGGCGCAGAAGGTCCGCACGCTCATCCGTCAGGATTTTCAAAAGGCATTCGAGACCTGTGACGCGCTCATCACGCCCGTCGCGCCCACCACCGCGTTCCGTATCGGTGAAAAGATCACTAACCCGCTTGACATGTATTTGTCGGATGTGCATGTCGTTGCGGTGAATCTGGCTGGTATTCCCGCGCTGTCCGTCCCGTGCGGCATCTCGAACGGACTCCCCATTGGCATGCAGATCATGGGTCCGCATCTCTCGGAGGAGATGCTGCTGCGCATCGGTCACCTGTACCAGAGCCAGACCGACTGGCATACGAAGCATCCGCCGTGTTGGGATGATTAGCCATGAAGTATGAACCCGTCATCGGACTCGAAGTCCACGCTGAACTGCTCACCCGCTCCAAGATGTTTTGCGGGTGTGCAGTCGTCGATTCGATCACCGCGCAGCCGAACCGTTATATCTGTCCCGTTTGCACCGGTCAGCCTGGGGCGCTGCCGGTGTTGAACAAAAAAGCTGTGGAGCTGGCAGTCCGTGTGGGGCTTGCACTCGGATGTGAGATCCACATCGAAAGCATTTTTGCACGCAAAAATTATTTCTACCCCGATCTGCCAAAGGGATACCAGATCTCGCAGTACGACCAACCGCTCGCCACAAATGGGAACATCCAGATTGAAACGGAAGCGGGCATAAAGGAAGTGCGGATCCGCCGCGTCCATTTGGAGGAAGATACGGGGAAGCTCTCTCACGCAGACGATCTCTCGTTCATTGACTACAACCGGAGCGGCGTTCCACTTCTCGAAATTGTCACCGAACCCGACATGCGCTCCCCTGAGGAAGTTAAAGCGTACGCCACCAAACTGCATGCCGTCCTTCGTTATCTGGATGTGAATTCCGGCGATATGGAAAAAGGCGTGATCCGCTTCGAGGCGAATATCTCTGTACGTGAGGAAGGAAGTGACCGATTCAACACGCGGACCGAGATCAAGAACCTCAACTCCTTCCGCTCCCTGACCCAAGGAACAGAATACGAGATCAAACGCCAAAGTGAAATGTATTCCAACGGTGGAATGGTCGAGCAGGAAACACTTGGTTTCAATGAAGCCACCGGCAAGACATACTCGCAGCGCGGCAAGGAAAGCGCCCACGATTATCGTTACTTCCCTGAGCCCGACCTGCCTCCGCTTGTTCTAGATCAGACCTGGATCGACTCCATTCGCGCCAGCCTACCCGAATTGCCCGAAGCCAAGACCCTGCGCTTTATCGAGCAGTATGAATTGAAAGCACAGGAATCACGCTTGTTGACCTCCGAAAAGGCGCTGGCCGATTATTTTGAAGCTGTGGTTTCAAAATCAAAGGGTTCCGCAAAGACAGTTGGCTCATGGATCGCAGGTGAGTTCATGCGTTACTTGAACGATCTCGACATTGATGTTGCGAACGTCCCCGTCCCTGCTGAGGATTTCGCCCAACTGATTGACATGGTGACCGATAAAACGGTCAGTGGAAACTCGGCGAAAGTTGTCCTTGGTGAAATGTTCAAAAATGGCGGCAAGCCGGAAGAAATTGTCAGAGCGAGGAATCTTGCCCAGGTTTCCGATGAAGGATTTATTCAGGAAACGATTATCAAGATTCTCAACGAGAATCCAAAAGAAGTGGAGCAATATCTTGCCGGGAAAGACACCCTCCTGCAATGGTTCATGGGACAGGTTGCCCGCGCCACCAGAGGAAAAGCCGACCCGATCGTTGCAAGAGAATTGTTGATAAAGTTGTTGGAAGAAAGAAGAAAATAGTTTTTTAGAACAAAAGAGTCTCACAAAGAGACTCCTTTGTTTATTCATTTCCCCTTTTTATCATCATCGTCATGCGCCATCATATCGATGGCAATCGCCACTGCCAAAATGAGGATGTCATTCTGCCCGGGGTCAATCTCCACACCGTAGGTATCGGTAAGTCGGAACCATTTCTTGGAGATTTCAGCGACTTTATTCCATCCCTGTTTGATGGAATATTCATAGTCGAGGATGTTGCCTTGTACGTCAAGGTCCGGTCCGTTCCTGACCTTGACCGCCCAGCGGTCGCGTAGAGGAGCGATAAGCGCCTTTTTGATTACAGCCAGTTGTTCGCCGTCCGGTCCATCAACAGTCATTGTATCGCGGACAGTCAACAGTCGCTCTTTAATGGTGCACAACGGATTGCCATTCAAATCTTCAAAGACAAGCGTCTTGCGGATGCGCAATACCTTGCCATCCACTTTGAAGACTCTTTTGCCTTCCCCATTTTCGATCCAGAAATCATCTCCGATCGAGATCAGGTTTTGACGTATTATGTAACGGGTTGACATGAGGTTTCCTTTCCAGGCTAGGTCGATGAAGATTTGCTACCAGTATAACGCATCGAAATTGTCCACAAGAACAAATCATAAACCCTATGTTCGCAACTTCCGAAAACAAAAAATACCTTCTGCTATAATTCATTCAATAACAAATAAAAGGACTCATCTCATGGCTGAACACATCAGCGTTTCGCAAATTTCAAAATACGTTGGACAGGAAGTGACCATTAAAGGCTGGGTCTATAACCGCACAGACAAGGGAAAACTGGTCTTTTTGCTTGTACGCGACGGCTCAGGCTTTGTGCAGTGCGTCGCCTTCAAAGGCGACCTTGAACCCGAAGTATTCGATCGAGTCATGCGCCTGCCGCAGGAATCGTCTGTCATCATCACTGGACCCGTACGGGAGGATAAGCGCGCGCCGGGCATCCCAGGCGGATACGAGCTTGGGATGAAGCAGATCGAAGTCATGCAGGAGGCTGGATTGGATTACCCGATGTCACTTAAGGATCACGGTCCCGACTTCGCTCTCGATCATCGTCACTTGTGGATCCGCATGCAGAGCCAGTGGGCGATCTTGAAAGTGCGCGTAAGGGTCATGGCGGCGGTGCGCGAGTATCTCGATAGCCATGGATTCTTCAACCTCGACACACCGATCCTCACCCCTGCGGCGGCAGAAGGTACGACAACGCTTTTTGAAACCGAATATTTCGATGAAGGCAAAGCCTATCTCGCGCAAACAGGTCAACTCTACAACGAAGCCAATATCTTCGCATTTGGAAAAGTCTACTGCTTTGGTCCCACCTTCCGTGCGGAGAAGTCGAAGACACGCCGCCATCTTACCGAGTTCTGGATGCTCGAACCTGAGATCGCCTTCTGCGACCTGGATGGTTTGATGGAAGTAGAAGAAGGACTCATCACACATATCGTTCAAACTATCTTGCGCGATTGTGCCGCAGAACTAAAATTTCTTGGGCGTGATATTTCAAAACTTGAGAATATCAAAGAACCATTCCCGCGCATATCGTATGACGATGCGGCAATGTTGTTGATAGACCTCTACGAAAAAGAAACTGATCCCGAACGCAGGGAACTGCTCAAATTCGAATGGGGCATGGACTTTGGCGCGCCTCACGAAACCGAAATCACTCAACGCTATGATAAGCCGGTGTTCGTTTATGGCTATCCCAGCGCCGTCAAAGCCTTCTATATGGAACCCTGGCCCGGTCGTCCTGAAGTCTGCAAATCGGTTGACCTGCTGGCGCCCGAAGGCTATGGCGAGATCTGCGGCGGCTCAGAGCGGATGAGTGACCATGACGCGTTGCTGGCGCGCATTCACAAGGAGGAACTCCCAGAAGAAGCGTTCAAATGGTATTTGGAACTACGCAAGTATGGCTCGGTTCCACATTCGGGATTCGGCATGGGTGTGGAGCGTGTCACTGCGTGGTTGTGTGGGATCGAACATATCCGCGAAGCGATCCCCTTCCCGCGGACGATCAAGAGGGTGTATCCATAGATTAGTCGGAATCAAAAGTCCCCGTCGCCCGAACGCTGACGGGGACTTTTATTATTCACACCCTTACGGAATGATCAACACCTGACCCACACTGATGTTGTTGATATTCGTAATATTATTGGCTGAGGCGATTGCCGCGACCGTTGTTCCATATTTGATGGCGATCACCGTCAGATTTTCGCCGGCTTTTACGGTGTGAGTACGCAGGGGCGTGGAATCGTCATTATCTTCGGACGGAATTGCAATTGCAACCGGCACTGTTAGTTGATCGCCTGACTTGAGCAGCTGGGGATTCGCGCTCACCAGTTCACGAACTGTCACGCCGTACTTGTTGGCAATTGTCTCAAACGAATCGCCGGCGACGACCGTATGTTTTTGAAGTGTCGTTGGCTTGTCAGTAATAATTTCAGCACCTGCGAATCTATACAATTCCTCCAGAGTACCATTAAATCGATTCAAGTCCACATTGGCGTTAATGCCGTTTACACGTCCCTTTTCACTGTATTGCCAGAACGTCCACTTGAACCAGCCGCGCGGCAACGTGGGCTGCATCCCAGGAACATATTGATTTGGATATTGTGCGAGCCAAAGCGGATGATCTTTTGCCCACGGTGGAGGTCCCCCGTTCGCCTCAGAGAAATAGTCCTGCAGGAAATATCGCCCGGAATAAATGATCGGCTTTTTGTCAAAGGCAGCCTCCACGCGGTCAAGCCAGGTCTTTGCAGCAGGAATAATCTTATCCCTGCGCTGGCCATCATGTGTCTCGAGATCAAGCACCGGAGGGAGTTCACCATCGTCATTAAACGATTTCACATAATCGATGTACGAGTCTGCTTGTTTCTTTGCATCCGCGTTGCAACGGAAGAAATGATATGCGCCCCGCAGCAGTCCGGCACTTTTGGCACCAAACCAGTTGTCATCGAAGGTGGGGTCCTTGTGGGAAGTCGATTCGCTTGCCTTGATAAAGACATAACGCTGCCCTGTGGCACGCACTTTAGGCCAGTCGATCCCTGCATTCCAATAGGAAACATCGATACCCGGAACGGTTGCCATATAATCTCCTTGTCTTGAGTTGTCTTAGTGCCCAAACAAGATTAGCATAAAACAAACATAAAAACAATCTGAAATTTTTCTAGCTACCTGACACTTTAACAAAAGAATATTGATCGGCAAGGGAAATCAGGTAAAGTTGCTTTGCGACAAACCACTGTGCCAGGAGAACCGGATGCCGATCAACGAGACCTATCGTACTTGGAAAGCGCGAATTTGTGAACTGCGACCGAAGCAACGGATTACTCAGGTTCAAAACTTTGTCTGGCTGGTGGTAGGCATTTATCATAGTCACTCGGTG
>DATKED010000052.1:0-4438 GCA_035512375.1 Anaerolineales bacterium | reverse complement strand
TTCTATGCAAAGCTAGGTTTTTCCAAACACGATCTCATCCATATCATCGAGGAGTTTTATGATGATGTGTTTCCAACCCTCGCCCGGCATACGCGGCGAAGACCCGATGCAGTTCCTTTCGTTGATTGGGCATTATCATGTGGGTATCGTGTTGCAATTGCAACGGATCCACTTTTTCCGCGCAAAGCTACATACCATCGGTTACGCTGGGCAGGCTTTGACCCGGAGCGTTTTGAACTTGTTTCCACCTTTGAGCATTTTCATTTTAGCAAAACACATCCGGCTTATTATGCCGAAGTGCTGGGGCGGCTTGGCTGGCCCGAGGGACCGATTCTGATGATCGGGAACGATGTGGCGCGTGACCTCATTCCGGCGGATCGGCTTGGGCTTAAGACATATTTTGTTGACGGGGAATCCGCCTCGAGTCCAGGTTTGGAAACGGGACGCGGTAAATTGGCAGATCTGCGCCCGTGGCTTGAATCCCTTAATTTATCCTCGCTCGAACCGTCGTTTAAATCCCGCGATGCGATCCTGGCAATCCTGGTCTCTACACCTGCTGTTTTGCGAAGTTTGTCCTTATCATTGCCGGATGCAGGCTGGCGGAAAGAGCCTTCCCGTAATGACTGGGCAATGAACCAGATTGTTTGCCATCTCCGTGATACAGAGCGTGAAATCCATCAGTTGCAATTGAATTTCATGATTGAGAGGGAAGGTGCTTTTATTCCGCGTCCGGACAGCGGGGTTTGGGCCAACGAACGTGAATACCTAAATGTTGACGGCAAGGTTGCCTTGACCGAATTTGCCTCCGCACGAATTGACAATCTCAGACTACTCAAGGCATTGGATGAAAAGGTCTGGGGTCGTAGTGCGCGCCACGCGATTTTCGGTCCAACGAATTTTCTTGAAGTGACAAGTTTTATTGCCGATCATGACAGGTTGCATGTTCAGCAAGCCTGGAAGACCTTGAAAAGCGTATAAGCATGCCGCGTCCAATTCTGTTGGGGCGTGTTATAACAGCCTAGAACCTGGAGGGTAGTATCTGACTGCCCTTTATCCGATAAGGAGACTTCTTTTATGAGCAGACGAGTGGTCGTCACAGGGATGGGATGTATCAGCCCTGTAGGTAACAATGTGAACGAAACGTGGGAGTCTATCTTGGCCGGTACGTCCGGCGCAGCGATGATCACACATTTTGATGCAAGCAAGCACAAGACACGCTTTGCAGCCGAAGTAAAAGGGTTTGACCCGGTGACTTCATTTGGTCCTCGTGAAGCGCGCAAAATGGATCGCTTTACTCAGTTTGCAACAGTCGTTGCGATTGAGGCTCTCGAACAAGCGGACTTGAAAATAGATGAATCAAATCGCGACCGTGTGGGAATAGTTGTTGGGACTGGGATTGGTGGAATAGGCACATTGCTGGAGCAGGTGGAGGTGATGCGCGAACGCGGACCCGAACGTGTCAGTCCGTTCCTGGTTCCGATGATGATCTCGGATAGCGCGCCGGGCATGCTTGCCATACGGTTTGGTGTGCGCGGCCCCAACATGGCACTCGCGACTGCATGCGCATCGGGAAACAATGCAATCGGCGAAGCCCTGGAAATGATCAGACGCGGTGCAGCAGATGTGATGCTCGCGGGGGCGTCAGAAGCTGCCCTGGTTCCGGTTGCAATGGCAGGCATGAACGTCATGACCGCGCTTTCCACTCGCAACGATGACCCTCAGACTGCTTCGCGGCCATTCGATAAGGATCGCGATGGCTTTTTGATGGGGGAGGGTGCCGGGATGTTGATTCTGGAATCATTGGAATACGCACAAACGCGCGGTGCGAAGATTTTGTGTGAGGTCACCGGTTATGGCACAACCGATGATGCTCACCATATTTCGGCCCCGGCTGAGAATGGCGCGGGCGCAGCCATGTCTATGAAATTGGCACTGGAAGATGCGATTTTGGGTTTAAGAGATGTTGGATATATCAATGCGCATGGCACGTCAACGCCCTTGAATGACAAAAGCGAGACTGCGGCGATCAAAACTGTTTTTGGCGAGCAGGCTTATAATATTCCCATTTCCTCCACCAAATCCATGACTGGTCATTTGCTCGGTGCCTCAGGGGCTCTCGAAGCAGTGTTTTGCATTCTTGCGATCCGTGAGGAAGTGCTGCCACCGACGATCAATTATCGCACGCCCGATCCTGAGTGCGATCTGGATTATGTTCCAAACCAGCCGCGCAAGGCTTCACCCAAACACGTCATGTCCAACTCCTTTGGGTTTGGCGGTCATAACGCAACATTAATCCTTAGCCGTTTTGAGGGATAAATATTCGCCCAGAGCTGCATGGAATATGCCGCGCTCTGGATGAGATAGAGGAGCAAGTTATGCCAAATGCACATATCACGGGCTGGGGCATGTCGGCGCCCGAGGCAATTCTGACGAATGACGATATTTCCAAGTTGGTGGACACGAACGATGCCTGGATCCGTGAACGCACAGGTATTCGGGAAAGGCGCATCGCACGCGAAGATCAATTTCCATCCACCCTCGCAGTAGAAGCATCGTTTAAAGCCCTGACAGTTGCCAACCTTCGCCCAACAGATCTGGATCTCATCATTTGCTCTACTTCCACACCCGAGTACATTTTTCCGGCCACCGCCTGTTTGATTCAGGACCAGCTTGGGGCAACAAAAGCTGGCGCCTTCGACCTGCTGGCGGCATGTTCCGGTTTTATCTATGCCTTGAATATGGGGGCACAAGCGATCCGCAGCGGCTCGATCAAGAGCGCCCTGATCATTGGGTCTGAGACTCTCTCACGGTTTGTAAACTGGAAAGACCGCAATACCTGTATCTTGTTTGGCGACGGCGCAGGCGCGTTTGTTTTGCAAGCCAGTGACCAGCCGGGCGGGGTGCTTTCAGCAGTAATGCACTCAGATGGTTCAGGTGGAGATTTGCTGACACTTGCGGGAGGCGGCAGTCGGTATCCCGCAAGTGAATCCACGCTCCTGGATGGAAAGCATTACATCCAAATGGACGGAAAAGAAGTCTTCCGTTTTGCCACGCGCGTGATGGCCTCGGCGACTCAGGAAGTCCTTGCCTGCGCGGGATTAACCCTGGACGAGGTGCAGTGGATCATCCCGCATCAAGCCAACATCCGCATCATCGAGGCGGCGGCGCGCGGACTCAAGCTGCCAATGGAGCGCTTTATCGTCAATCTTGAACGCTATGGGAATACATCCACAGCATCCATCCCCATTGCAATGGTGGAAGCTCTGGAGAAGGGCCAGATCAAGCCCGGTGAAAAAATTGTCATGGTGGGGTTTGGCGGGGGGCTGACGTGGGGCGCCCTCGCAGCAGAATGGACTGGACCGATCCCGAGCAAGGGGCACGTCCGCCCTGAGCAGTATCGTTTCTTTGCACGGCTGCGTTCCGTTGTGCGCCGCGCCATTCGCTTTATCGAGGGACTGCTTTACCGCCGCGAATTATAGTGTGGTCAAGCAACCTTGATTGTGGTAGGATAAGAATGAAATCAAGTAAAGGAGTGTACGATGCTTGGACTACCACGTGGTGCTGAATGGATTGTTATTCTACTGATTGTCGTGCTTCTTTTCGGTCCCGGGCGGATTGGAAAAATCGCCGGGGAACTTGGAAGAGGCATAAAAGCTTTCCGTGAAGGCATAGGCAAAGACAAACAGGATGACGATCAATCAACAGATTCGAGCGGCAACATCGAACCAAAGTAAATAAAAGGCTCCCATTGTGGGAGCCTTTTGCGTTCATGCAGGCGGGCTAGCAAACGAATTCCTCGATAGTAACATCCCTTAGCATGAAGCTGACAAATTTTGGTGAGCCTTTGGCGACCCAATGGTGTGCTATGTGCTCACGTTGGTCAGCCCTAATTTCGATTGATGGTGTTCGAACGCCGGTAAGCCGCAGGCTTCGATTGCCTCATGGATATGCTCAATCGCTTGCGCGTTGCCCGTTGAGACAACAATATTGTACGTACGTGATTCACGAATGTGATCGATCCAGATCGCTGACGACGGCGTCAGCCCGCCGACCCGTCCATGTTCGCGGCAATGCGGGTCTGAGTAAAGCCTGGGTCAATACGTAGGGAAAAGATGGTGAAGAGCGTAGAACCGACCGTGATCAGGATAAGGGTGCGAAACCCTCCAGCCTTATCACGGAACTCCCGCTCTGCCCCGACAAGACCGCCAACAAGAATGGCAATTCCTAGTTTGATTAGCTCTTCAGTTAGTGGTGCGTTTGAAAAGTAAATCAACATAGTCGTGACAGATTAACAACCATATACTTCTCATACAACTTCTTTTGTGGAGTGATGTATGAGACGACGGAAACCAAAGACCATCCGAATGAGCCAATCCGATAAGCGTGAAATTGAACAATTGTTGGACGATGGTCGAACAGAGCAACGGATTGTCCGACG
>DATKED010000051.1:0-6825 GCA_035512375.1 Anaerolineales bacterium | reverse complement strand
TAAAATTACTATGGGCAAAGTACGTGTTGTAGGACCAAGGATTGCGGTGACCGAGGCAAAGGCCATGGTAGATGCGGGCGAGGCACTGATCCTGGATGTAGTCGCTTCGCACGTCTGGCCAAGCATGACTCGGACCATTCGAGGATCGGTTCGCATTCCACCTGATGAAATCGGAGAGCGGTTTGGTGAACTGCCGCGCGACACAGCGATCATCGCATACTGTACCTGACCAGATGAGTTTACGAGCGCCCGTGTGGCGTCGTTCCTGGAGAAACAAGGATATCGTGCCTTCGCCTTGAAGGGTGGTTATATGGCATGGTACAAAGCAGGATACCCAATCGAGCGTAAAGAGGCGACTGCGGCTTTGCCACTGGAGGCGATCTGTCCTGACTGTGGTGAGCCAATGGAAACCCACACCGCGGATGAGACACCAAAATCGAGGAAGTAAGCAGATTGCTTTGTAGCATCCTCCAACGATCTAGAATTTTGAGTTTGCTATGGCTACAAAAGCCTAAGGGTTCGATCTGGCCAGGCTATTGTGCGGTATAGCCGCCGTCTACCAGGTGGTAGCTGCCGGTGATAAACGCGGCCTCGTCTGAGGCCAGGAAAACGATCAAAGCAGCCACTTCCTCGCTCGTGCCCAGGCGCTTCACCGGATGCAGATCGGCGATTGCCTGCAGGGCTGCTTCATCCAATGTTGAAGTGAGCAGGGGCGTTGCAATATAGCCTGGACCCACGCTGTTGATGCGGATATTGCGTGTTGCATATTCAATGGCCGCGGCTTTTGTCAGCCCGAGAACTCCGTGTTTCGCGGCGACATAGGCGGGACTATTTGCCGTGCCGACCGATCCTAGGATGGAAGCAACATTTATAATTGCGCCTCCGCCGCGCGCCAGCATCGCGGGGATCTGATACCGCATCCCGTAGAAGACGCCATTCAGGTTGATATCGATAACCCGCCGCCAGCCGTCGACCGGGTATTCACCCGTCGGGTTCAGCGGGCCGCCAATGCCAGCGTTGTTGACCGCAACATCCAGTCCGCCATAGGTATCCACGGCGAACTGGACCATGGCCTCCACAGAGGCCGCATCTGCCACATCGGTTCTGATGGCTTTTGCCGAACCGCCGGCATCTCCGATAGCTGTTATGACGCGTTCCGAATCCGCCTCATCGATATCCGCAACGACAACTTGACCGCCGCGCGCGGCGATAGATTGCGCCACTGCTTCGCCAATGCCAGAGGCTGCGCCGGTCACAATGGCCACCTTGCCGGAAAAATCCTGAAGTTGATTTGCCATTTGAAAACTCTCCTTTTCTATAAAGAGAACAATATTAATAGTTACCGATTATTCTTCTGAACCTTCCTGAGCATGGATCTGTGCGCTCGGCCGTTCAGTCGGACGAGACCTCCATTTTCGCTTGGACCGCGTCGAGGGCGCGAGTCGAATAGATAAGTGCAGAACCCTCCTTTGCATTGACCGTCACCAGCTCCAGGCCCAGTGTATCGAGCATGATCTTCAGTACAGACCGGCCGATGCCGCCCAAACCGTTGATTGCAATTGTTGTCCTAGTTGCCTTCTTTTCAAGTCATTGTAGAGATCTACGTATGATGTTCGCGTTCGTATGCCTCTGCGTCTGCCTTGTTCTTATGGATAATTCCATCAGGATGCTCGGGCGGCGTGTAAACTGTGTATAGCCTCAGCGGTTCGGTGGAGGACGTGTTAATGACGTTATGCACCGCGCCAGCCGGGATGACCAGCGCCGACCCATCTGCCAGGGTGTATTCCTGCCCGTCCAGAATGGCTTTGCCTTCGCCGGACTCCACGCGGATGAACTGGTCCGTATCCGGATGGGTTTCCTGGCCGATATCCTCTCCCGGTTTCAGTGCCATGACGACCAGCTGGCTGTGCGGTCCCGTGAACAGGACCGCGCGGAAGTAGTCGTTCTCCAGGCTCTTCGTTTCAATATCGGTGTGATATCCAGACATTTGTTTATTCCTTTCCTTTTTTTCTTCAAACCATCGGCTTATAACTTTGATTCTTCGTACGTATCACGAGAATCATTTGACACATCGTAGTCAGATGTGAGATTGCTTCGTCAGCCCTAGGGGCTTCCGCGCAATATCGGATGATGAAGCATCATGAGATTCGAGGATTACTTGCTCGGTCGCTCCGTTTTTCAGTGCTGCCCCCGTATGTACAATGATATGGCCGTCAAATTGCACCGTGACCGCTACCGCCGGTGCGATCAGCTCACGGACCTTCGCGCCAAGTAGATCGTTCGTTTTCCCTGCGTCCCCGAGGGTGCGGTAGCTGCGCACAATATCCGGATTGGCGCGCCCGATCTCAGCAATCCCTTCGCGGACTTGTTCATGGTAATCATTCCAATTGATCATTCGCAGATTCCTCCAGTTTCCGCTTATTGATTTTCATGGGCGGCCATCTTCTGTGAACTGTCTGTTGTGGACCCCTCCTGTTTCAACCCGACCAGCCACGTCCGCGCGTCTGTGACGGCATTGACAGTGGATTGCCAGATGACAGGCTCAGCATCGTAAGCATGCACCGGCCCCATAAGCTTGATCCTTCCAGAACGGACCACCTGGTTATAGGCGGCTTCGCTCATACCGAGAGGTACAGCCGTCCGTCAACTGCCTTGAGCTTATCGGCATAAGCTGACAGCACATCGAGCAGGGTCGCGCCAAGGATGTTAGAGCCTCGCATCCGCAGAACCACCACCGGACTCTGCGTGCCGTCCGGTGAGGGCAGCTGTTGTTCGAGCGTGCGGGCGCCTGCGTAAAAGAGATGACCATAGATATCGAGCACCGTCACTACATGGCTCGTCAGCTGTTTCTGCGCTTTGTGCTCTTCGATGAGACCATCGGGACGCTTCACTAGTTGGACCAGAGAAACATCCCTTGAAGACTGATTGATGTAGAGCAGCGCCGAAAGCATCACACCCAAGCCCACAGCAACTTGAATCGGAAGAATTGAGGTCGAAACGAACGTGACGACCGCTGCAATACGCGACGGCCAACGGGTGCTCCAAACTGACGAGATATCCGAAGGCCTAAGACTACGAAAGCCGGCAAGAATAAGCAGAGCTCCCAGCGCAGGCATCGCAATGTATGAAATGAAACAAGACCCGGGATGAGCAGCACAATGACCGCCATCCATAAGCCTGTAAAGATCAGTGCCCAGCGAGTGCGCGCCCCGGCAACCAGGGCAAACGCGGTGCCGCTGAGAGAGCCCCCTACCGCCAACCCTCGGAAGAAACCGGAAGCGATATTGGCGGCTCCATGCGCGACGATGCCAAAGAGGACCGCCACTCCTCCTCCAAGGGCGATTAGCCACCAATTGCGTGAAAGCATGGATAGCAAGCTCTTGCTCCTTTGCAGCTTCGCAAATATTATGATTTTGTGCGGTGAAACTTTTTGGGGTCGGGCCCGGTCAGGCCCATGCGAGGGAAGCGATATTGCCTAGTCTAGTTAACGTACCCGAGAATTTGGCGTTATTTTGGTTTGCCTCAGGGTAGCGATCACATCCGGCTGCTGGCTTGGTTCTACGAATCGTCATGCTCGGGCCGCATATAGATAATATTATATAGCTTAAACAGCAGGCTGGTAGAGAAATGTTTTTGGAAGATCCGCCATCTCAGATGCTAGTACGAATATCGGGAAGGAATTGTTCATCAACGCATTTCTCCTTCTCACATGTGTATCCTTGCCCTCGTAATTAATAAACGCCAGTCCCGGTGCTGTGCTCGAACAACGCATCTCGCTAGCCGATTCATCGATCCGATGATCAGAATACGGAGAGAAACGAGTGGGCTTCTCAAGGAGGCAGAACTGTTCCTAATTGTACCTGGGAGAGGAGATCGTTGAGGGACTCGGTCATGCTGGGGTGTGTATAAATACTATCGCGGAGGGTTTCGTATGATGCGCCAGTTTGCATTGCCATCTGCACTACGTTGATCACTTCACTTGAATCGGAACAAAATAAACTGCATCCAAGAATGGAACCTGTTTCCGTATCAACAATTGCCTTTAGTAGACCCTGGGTTTCGTGCAGCTGCTGCGCGCGTGGAACGGCAGCGGCAGGCATTTTCACGACTTGAATCTGATAACCGGCCTGTAGAGCTTCCGATTCAGACAAACCGATGTTGGATAATGTTGGGTGGATAAATATCGAGTAAGGGATATTGAGACGATCTTTGAGAGAACGCGGATTATTTGTGTTGCCATCGAGTTGACCCCGGACGATTCTGTAATCATCCAGGGAAATATACGTGAATTGGGGACCACCATTGACATCGCCTAATGCCCAAATGTTTGGCACGGATGCGCGCAAGAAGTCATCCACAACAATGAAACCGCGCGCATCGACTTGTATTCCCGCGTTTTCCAGACCAAGCCCCAGCGTATTGGGCACACGCCCAACAGCGACCAAAATCGCATTTGCCGATAACTGTTTTTGGTGATTCTCGTGATCCAAAATCTCCACGATTGCCCTGTCATCCTGGTCGTAGATTTTCTGTGCCGACGCACCCATAAGAAACTGGACTCCCCGTTTTTCTAGGGCAGTTTTCACAGCTTCTGCGATATCCCGATCCTGGCTCCGCAGCAGGGTTTCATTCCTCTCCAGTAGGGTTACGTTAGAACCGAAACCGGCATAGATAGAGGCAAACTCCAGACCAATATATCCTCCGCCAATGATCACCAGTTTGCGTGGAAGCTGTTGTAGTTCCATCAGACTGGTGCTGGTGAAGATGCGTTGGCTCTCCTGTAAGCCTTCAATTGCAGGCATGAAAGGCAATGATCCTGTATTGATAAAGATTTTTTCAGCGTGTATTCCCAGTGGGGCATCTTCGCCATTACTTTTGTCAACTTGTACAGTATTGGGCGTGATAAATGAGGCCTTACCGTCTATGACGGTCACATGCGGATTGTTATTCAGATTGTCATAGTTCCGCTGGCGAAGGAAGGAGACGAGCTCATCCTTTTCGGCCAGTGATTTCTGGTAATAGGCTTCCTTCTCTTCAAAGGTATCGAATTTGGATTTGTAAGCACCTTCAGCGGCCAATGCTAATGCTTTTGAGGGGATGCAGGCAATATTGATACAGGTACCGCCATACATCGCCTTCGATTGCTCAATGACCGCTACCTCGATCCCTTGATTCCCGAGATAGGAAGCCAGTGTTTTTCCACCTTTTCCAAAGCCGATCACGAGCGCCTCATAATTCTGGTTGTTCATAAACTTTTCTCCTGTAAGATCGGGATATGGGCCGTAATAACAGCGCGACGAAAGCAATGGCTAGGTAGTCAAGAATCACAGACACGCCAAAAGGCTAGAGACAGCCAAAGGGCATGGCTATGCCTCCCTCCAGGGCGATAATCCAACAGCTAGAGCCTGTTATGCACTTTGGAGGCTGGTAAACTGTGGGGATGACCAGAAAACCATACCCCAGTGATGTAACGGACGATGAATGGGCATTTGTTGCTCCTTATCTGACTCTGATGAAAGAAGATGCGCCACAACGTGAGCATGATCTACGGGCAGTGTTCAACGGGTTGCGTTGGATTGTACGCACGGGTTCTCAATGGCGACTGATGCCACATGATTTACCGCCGTGGTATACCGTCTATCAACAAGCGCAACGGTGGATCGATGCAGGCGTGTTTGAAGATATGGTCCATGACCTGCGCGCCTTATTACGCTTGGCGAAAGGCAAGAAAGAACAGCCGACAGCCGCTATTTTTGATGGTCGTACCGTGCAATCCACCCCGGAAAGTGGAGAACGGGCCGGGTACGATGGGTACAAACGCAGGAAAGGTAGCAAAATCCACATTGCCGTGGACACCTTGGGTCTCCTGCTGGCTGCGCATGTGACACCTGCCAACGAGCAAGAGCGTGCCCAAGTCAAACAGTTGGCTCAAGATGGGCAAGAGGTAACCCAAAATTCTGTGGAAGTGGCCTTTGTCGATGAAGGCTATACCGGTGACGATGCCAAGACGGACGCCAAAGAAGCAGGTCTTGAACTGATCGTGGTCAAGTTGCCAGAAGCCAAGAAAGGCTTTGTGCTGTTGCCTCGACGCTGGGTCGTCGAACGCAGTTTTGCGTGGACCACTCGTTTCCGCAGGTTGGCACGCGATTTCGAGAGGTTGCCCGAAACCTTCCGCAGCCTTCATTTTCTGGCTTTTGCCATCCTCATGTTACAGAATTTCGTCAAAACCATCGCTCATCTCTTATGAAAGTGCATAACAGCTTCTAGGTCCAAATACGTGAATATGGAGGATAAATATTGTCACGGGCAAAGGAATGTCGGAAACACGGCCGATACACCTGAAAACACAATCCGGACACATCCCGAACCATTTCGTATCATGGCTTATATGCAGGAGATAATCTTGAAACAAACGCGAATCTTCAGATGCAAAGCCACATGAATAACACATTTCAAGTACGGGTCGTCCGGAACAGAACCGTTATCATCCCCGAGAAACTACGGGAGAAAAATAATATCAAACGAGACAACACCGTCACGTTATTGAGCTGGACAATGCGGTCCTTGTGATAAGGCTAGAGAGCTCACCCATTGACAAAACTGCCAGTAACCTCGCCAAGGAATGACAGGATCAAGGCTAGTTCCTTGAATCCATTACATGAGGTCCGAGTGGAACTCGACACATAGAAGCCCAGATACTTGGAAGTCCTCCACGCATTGAGGATAAATCGGGCGGAGCCCAATTTATCCCAGCAGCGATTTGACTTGATGCCACAGGTCAGGTCGTTCCAGTGCGTCCCCAAAGGATTTCACCCATTCTTCAAT
>DATKED010000050.1:0-6832 GCA_035512375.1 Anaerolineales bacterium | reverse complement strand
GCCAATTCCGCACGGCTGATGGACTCGTTCGCAAAAATGGTCCGCAAAACAAGATCGCGGTTATGTTGCTTGGTTTGCTGGTGTGTAGCTTTTTTCATCAAGCATCCTGGTCAGGTTGCGGCCTTTCAACTACGCGAAACTTCAAGCAGAGTCATACTTTGTAAATTCACTGGACTTACAAACGCATTGTACAGACCTCCTCACAAAAAGTCAACCCCTAAAGTTTGATGATTCCGATGGGAATCTCCCGGCAGGAAAATTTCAAACCAAGCCCCCGGTTCTCAAACTGATCAACACTCACCCTTGACGGATATCTGTTTCTCGCCTAAAATTTAGGCATACCTAAATTTTGATTTAAATAAGGCAATATTATGGCAGCCACCACCCTCCAACTCACAGGTCTCCTCGCCATCCTCGGCGCAACGCTATACGCCATTGGGGATGTGCTTTTGCTCGCCGGCAAGGCTTCGGTGAAGGACTATCCCAAACTCCAGCCTTTCGCCAAATTACTATCCGATGCAGAGAAGATGGTCGTGCTCTCCCCCGCCCGCATGATGTGGGGTGCGCTGCTTGGCGTTTTCTCGACACCGCTGGTGTTGCTGGGGTTTTGGCAGGTGTATCAAGGCTTGACCGGCGCGAACGCGTCTCTTGTGCTGGCAACCTTCGGCTTATTCGGAATCGCTTCCGTCATCGGTGCCTTCGTCCACGGAACGTTTTATTACATGGGCGAATATATTCAGACGCTGAATCAAGTCGATGAGAACTCTCAGGCAGTCATTGCCGGCATGATCGAGCGGCATAAAAAGGTCTTGATCGTCACCTATGCACCGCTGTTGATATTCATCATCATTGCCTCCATATTGTTTTCTATACTGGTCGCCTCGGGCGATACGTTCTTCCCGGTGTGGATGGCGGGTGTTACACCGCTGACCATGACCATTGTCTGGTTCGCGGTCAAGCGCATCCTTCCGCAATTTGTGCGCGATTGGACCGAAGGTGCAGGCTTTAACATTGCCTATATGGCATTCTTCATCTGCACAACGATCACCCTGTGGAAATAACATGCCCAACACACTCACTGTATCGATTCAGGACTACCTGAAAAACATCTACGAACTCACCGAGAGCGGTGAGAGCGCCAGCACAACTGCGCTGGCGGGCAAATTGAAAATCAGCGCCCCGTCTGTGACGGGCATGATTCAAAAACTTGCCACATCGAAACCGCCGCTCGTGGAATATCAAAAACACCAGGGTGTGACACTGACCAAGGATGGCAGGAAAGCCGCGCTTGAAGTGATCCGCCATCATCGATTGCTCGAGGCGTGGCTGGTGCAAACCCTCGGTTATTCATGGGATGAAGTGCACGAGGAGGCGGAACGACTCGAACATGTCATCTCAGAAGACTTTGAACGGCGCATCGCTGCGGCAATGGGGCATCCGCTTCGCGACCCCCATGGAGAGTTGATCCCGACTGCCGATCTTAAGATGCCACTGGAGGATTCGACTCCGCTCTCCGCCCTGCGCCCCACTCGAAAGGGAGTCATCCAATGCGTGAAAGCCGCAGATACGGAACTGCTGCGCCACCTCGAAACACTGGGTCTCGTACCCGGCGCGGAGATTGAGATTATGGAATATTCCCAGTTCGATCACAACCTCACCGTGAAGGTCGGGCACAAGACCACCGTTTTAGGATTGAACGTTACAAGCAAAATTTATATTGAAGAAAGTTAAATTATCCTGCGGGTCTCAGACTCCGCAGGAGCAGAGAAATCAACATGAACACCGAAACCATTTTTAGAATCCTGCTGCCACTCATCATCGTCGCATTCGTGCTGCATCGCGGATATTACGTGAAATTTCACAGCAAGCCTGATAACGAAACTGTAAAAAAGCGTGAAGAGGGCATCGCCTCGCGCATCGCGGGTCTGCTCGGCATGGCGGGATTCGTATCCATGCTCGTCTATGTCATCAACCCAACCTGGCTTTCGTTTGCCAGCCTCCCATTCCCCGCATGGCTCAGATGGATCGGAGTCGGAATTGCCATCATCGGTTTTGCCTTGCTCCAATGGGCGCAGGTCACACTGGCAAATAGCTGGAGCGACACCCCGCGCATGATGAAGGAGCAGACTCTTATCACGAACGGACCGTATCGCACGGTCCGCCACCCCATCTACATCGCGTTTATCCTGATCCTGGGATCCACGCTTTTTATTTCCTCCAACTGGCTGATTGGATTGTGCTGGGCTGGGATGGTCACGCTGGAGGTGATCTCAAGGATCAGTTTTGAAGAAAGCCTGCTGATTGAATTCTTTGGCGAGCAATATCGCGAATACATGAAAAAGACGGGACGATTGCTCCCGAAAGCATAGTGTCATTGCGAGAAGGGCTTCAGCCCGACGAAGCAATCCCCGCTCCTAGTTGGAGATTGCTTCGGGATTTCGATGCTATCGCATCTCAACCCTCGCAATGACAAATGAAATTAGAGGTAAACCATGAACGAAAACATTTTCCGTTTTTTAGCCGGCTTGATCCTTATCACCGGCATGAGTATCTCAATCTATTACCGCCGCAAAGCGGATCGTGAAACCGGCGAAAAACTTTCCCGCAAGGCAGATGGCAACATCATGATGACTTTCATCCGAATCGGCGGGTTGATCCTTTGGCTGAGTCCATTTGTATATTTGATCGACCCGAACTGGATGGCCTGGTCAAAAATCGGTCTGCCCGAATGGATACGCTGGCTGGGCGTTGGAATCGGCATCCTTTGCACGTTCGGTGTCTATTGGTTGTTCAGCAGTATCGGCAGCGGAATCACTCCTACCAGCGCCACACGTAAAGAACACAAACTCTCCACAAGCGGACCGTACCGCTGGGTGCGGCATCCTCTTTACACCATTGGTTCTTCTCTCTTCCTCTCCTTCGGCATGATGGCTGATAACTGGTTCATTGCCGCGCTAGGCATCCTTACATTCATCCTCATGACAATCCGCACGCCGAAAGAGGAAGCCAACCTTATCGAGAAATTCGGCGACGAATATCGAGAATACATGAAGCGCACGGGACGATATTTGCCGAAATTATTCTAGCCTCGCCGGAGTGAAACCATGAACATCGAAATCTTCTTCAAAATCGCCTTCTTCGTTATCCTCTTTAGTTTTGCGTATGTGATGACGGCTTACACCAAAAAGGCGAAAGCGCGCAAGGAAAGTACAGCCGCCCGCGTGAAATTGCACGATCAACACGAGGTCCCTTTATTGCTGCGACTGCGCCAGATCTTCGGTATTCCCTTCTATCTTGGTGTGTTGGTGTGGACGTTTGCACCGCGCTTCATGGAATGGTCTGCGCTCCCCCTGCCAATCTGGGTGCGCTGGATGGGGCTTGGGTTGGGTTTATCCGCTGTTTTCCTGAACGCCTGGAGCCACAGGACGCTCAGTCAAAAACTCGGCGAAGACTTCGACCCTGCACTGCGTTTGCTCAAGGTCCCAGCCCTCGTAAAAGAAGGACCGTATGCAACATTGCGGCACCCGATCTATCTGGCATTCCTCCTGATGCAAATCTCGGTCCTGTTTCTGACCTCGAACTGGTTTATCGGCTTCTGCGGCATCGCCATCATAGTCTCGGTCATTGCCATCCGCGTCCCCGCAGAGGAAAAACTGCTCATCGAACAGTTCGGCGATGAATACCGCAACTATATGAAGACGACTGGCTTGCTATTACCAAAAACCGGCCTAAAAATATAGGCTGTTATCTGATTTCTTCAGGCACATATTCCACTATCGCAGATTCACGGAGGTCGTATGAAAAACAAATTCTCAAGAAGAGATTTCCTTAAACTTGGCGGAGCAGGGTTGGTCACTGCCGCGGGTGCGACGGCGATCCTGGCAGAGCCCGGCAAGAGCCTGCAAACAAACCACAAGAGTCATTTGCTCCAGCCTCCCATGCAGATGGATCATGGTGAAGGACTGCCCGGTGTTGGCGATGTGGACTACGAGAAGAATGGCTTCGATCCAGGTGAAGTCCTGTACGATTTTGATTACGGCACCGTCTCCACACTCTCCAACGGTCAAACCTTGCGAGAGTACGAGATTGTCGTCATCAACAAAAATATCGAAGTGGTTCCGGGCATCGAGTTCCCCGCGTGGACGTATAACGGCCGTATCCCCGGTCCCACGCTGCGGGCAACCGAGGGCGACCGCATACGCATCAAGATGATAAACGGAAGCAACCATCCACATTCCATGCATTTCCACGGCTTCCATCCCGGAGAAATGGACGGTGTCCCTGGAACAGGTCCAGGCGGCAACGTGCAACCCGGTGATGAATTTGTGTACGAGTTCGACGCGGAACCGTTTGGCTTGCATTTGTATCACTGCCACGTCTTCCCGCTGGCGCGTCACATCGCAAAAGGGCTATACGGCACATTCATCGTCGATCCCAAAGAGAGCCGCCCGCCCGTGGACAGGGAAATGGTGATGGTTATGCACGGCATCGATATTGACTTCGATGATGGCAATGATTTCTATGCGGTCAATGGTATTCCGTTCTACTATCAAAACCATCCCATCCAAATCAAAATTGGTGAAAAAATTCGGATATATCTGGTAAACATCCTCGAGTTCGATTTACTCAACTCGTTTCACCTGCACGCCAACTTCTTCCACTACTACCCCACCGGCACCAGCCTCACACCTGCTGAATTTACCGACACGATCATTCAAGGTCAGGCACAGCGCGGCATACTCGAATTCACCTATAAATATCCCGGCATGTACATGTTCCACGCGCACGTGACTGAGTTTGCAGAACTCGGCTGGAACGGGATGTTCGAAGTCACTGCCTAACCAAAGGAAAATACTGACATGACGAATCAAACCTCCCCTGAGACGACGAACCGCTTATCCATCCGGACCCTCATCCTGCTCCTGCTCCCAATCCTTCTCCTCGCCGGAGTCATTTTCCTTTTCCTCCAAACCGGCGGCGGACTCGAACTCGATTCACCCGTCCCGATCGAAGATCTGACGATAGAACGCTATCGTCTCGAACGCGGGCGTTTCGAATTTCACGTGCAAAACACCGGACCTGAGTCATTGACCATCGCAACAGTCATCGTCAATGAAGCCATCATGCCATTCGAAGTGACGCCCTCGGTGGAGATCCCGCGACTCGGCCGGGCAGTCATCGGCGTGGAGTACGCCTGGACAGAAGGCGAAGCATACGTCGCGCGCGTTTTTACCTCCAATGCGATCCCCTTCGAAGTGGAAATCCCTGTTGCATTCGTCACGCCCCAACCGGAGGCAGCAACTTTCTGGAGTTTCACGCTTATCGGTCTGTACGTGGGGGTGATTCCCGTCTTTCTCGGGATCTTCTGGCTCCCCGCCCTGCGCGCGCTGGATAAACGGTGGATGACGTTTCTCATGGCAATCACTGCCGGCTTGCTCATCTATCTTGGTCTCGATACGTTCAACGAAGCGCTCGAACAGGCGGCGGAACTTGCCGGCACATACCAGGGGATTGGTCTCATCGGCATCGGAGCCGTTGCGACATATCTGTTACTGGAGATGGTTGGCAAATCACAATCTTCAAGCCGCTCCGAGTCATCCCAGCGGCTTTCCATCGCGTGGAAAATCGCGTTGGGCATCGGCATTCACAACCTCGGTGAAGGGCTTGCCATCGGCGCGGCTTACAACGTGGGTGAGATCGCGCTGGGAACATTTCTCGTGGTCGGGTTCATCATCCAAAACATCACGGAAGGTCTCGGTATAATCGCTCCCATTCTGAAGGACCGCCCCACTCTTGGTCAATTGGGGTTATTGGGTTTGCTCGGCGGCGCGCCCGCCATCGTCGGCGCGTGGATCGGCGGCTTCACCCCGTCGCCGTTTCTCGCTGTGCTGTTTCTGGCAATCGGCACCGGGGCGATCTTCCAGGTCGCTGTAGAGATTGGCAGGATGATTCAAAAAGACACAACCCGCGAAGCCATGCCCATGACCGTTTTCAGCGGTGTTTTGACAGGCATGCTGCTCCTCTGGGTTACAGGTATTTTTATCAAGTAAAGAAAGCACGTTATGAAAAAGAAACTATTAATCGTATTGTTATTAACGACACTCATCTTGAGCGCCTGCGGAACAGGCAAACCATCCACCGAGATCAATGTTGCGATGACTGATTTTGCCTTCACGCCAAGTCGATACACCGTTTCGGCAGGCGGTCAGATCACGCTTAATGCCACTCATGACGGTTTGGTCGAACATGATTTCGTGATCATGAAACTGAACACAGACGTTGGCGGGCATTTCAATGAGGATGATCTGGTCAATGTCCATTGGCAGATAAAAATCCAACCCGGCGACTCGCAAACGGTCACATTCACCGCCCCGGATCAACCCGGCACCTATCAAATCGTGTGCGGCATGTCTGGACACGTGGAAGCAGGCATGGTCGGCCAACTGGTGGTTGTGAATCAGTAGTGTAACAAGAAACTCACGACAATCTACGGCTTGACAGGTTGCCTTGTTTACGATAATATATGAATACTTGCTCATATATTCATATATCATGCAACTTACTGAACTCAAAGCCATTCAACTTGCTGAACTCTTTAGCGCCCTGAGCGATGCCAGCCGCGTGCGCATTATCGCGTTCCTTATCGATGGCGAGATGGGTGTCAGTGCCCTGGCAGAAGCCACCCACATGTCCGAATCTGCTGTGTCGCATCAGCTGCGGGGATTGCGCCAAATGCATCTCGTCCACGCCCGAAAATCGGGCAGACAGGTCTTCTACTCCATTGAAGATGATCATGTCTCCCGTTTGTTCTCGCTCGGTCTGGAACACGTCC
>DATKED010000049.1:0-11330 GCA_035512375.1 Anaerolineales bacterium | reverse complement strand
TTAAATCTGAATTCGCGGTGATGATGCCTTATGTGCTTACCATTCTGGTCTTGGTAGCCACCGTATCGAGAGTTCGTGCTCCATCGGCATTGACGAAACCCTTTGAAAGGGAAAACTGATTTTCTGGATAGGAGGTGCCTGCTCACTCTGGTATGCCGATTTCAATATCCATCAATTGTTACCCAGAAAGATTTATATCGATCCAAGGAGAAGAAAATGAAAAAGTTCGCATGGTTTGTAACTCTGATACTTGCCTTCGCACTCGTGCTGAGCGCGTGCGGCGCTCCTGGTACTGAAGCTCCAGTACCTGCGCCGACCGAAGCTCCGGTTGAAGAACCCACTGAAGCCCCTGCTACAGAAGCGCCGGCTGCGACAGAGGCTCCAGCCGCAGAAATCTTCCGCGTAGCGGTTGTTATGCCCAGTGCCATCAATGACCTGGCTTTCAGCCAGAGCATGTACGATGCGCTGGTCCGCGTTCAGGAAGAAATGGGAGCTGAGAATTTTGAGTTCGTGTATTCCGAAAACATGTTCAATGTTGATGACGCCGCCGCGGCCATCCGGGACTATGCTTCACAGGGCTTCAACCTGGTGATCGGGCATGGCTCGCAGTACGGTTCATCGCTGCAGGAAATCGCACCGGATTTCCCCGAGACCAGCTTTGCCTGGGGCACTACAGTGGATACCTTCGGTCTGCCGAATGTCTTCGCCTATGAAGCTGCCTCCCAGGAAGGCGGCTATGTCAATGGTGTGTTGGCAGCGACCCTATCCACCAGCAATGTAATTGGTGTTGTAGGTCCCATTGAGACCGGTGACGCGAAACTGTACGTCGATGGTTTCAGAGCCGGCGCTATCGCGACCAACCCTGATGCCCAGGTGAACGTGAACTACATCGGTTCATTCTCAGACGTCGCGCTGGCTTCCGAAGCCGCGACGACTCACATCTCCGCTGGCGCGGACGTGCTGACCGGCACCGCCCAGATGGTGGTGGGCGCGATCGGTAAGGCAGAAGAGAATGATGCGCTCTGGTTTGGCACGCAATCAAATCAGTCGTCTCTCGCTCCTTCTGTTGTAGTAGCCAGCCAGGTTTATCACTGGGAAGGCATTCTCAATGAGATCATCGCCCTCGTTCAGGGCGGCACCTTCGGCGGGCAGTCATTTGTAGCCGACCTCGCCAACGGTGGCGAAGTGATCGAATTCAACCCGGACTACGCTCTTCCCGGAGATGCCCAGGCGTTAGCCGAGGCATCCATCGAAGGGATCAAAGACGGAAGCATTACGATTACGCTGCCGTAGTTAATATAGTACCCAGACCTGACAGGTCTCTCTGAGTAACCGGGACCTGTCAGATTTTTCTAAATTCAGGATGGCGTGATGACCGATTTAAACAAACTCCCTTCAGGTCAGGCTCGGATTGAAAGCCTTGAACTGCGCCGCATTTCCAAGAGATTCCCGGGTGTGCTTGCCAATGATCATGTTGACTTTGATGTGAGGACCGGGGAAGTCCACGCGCTGCTGGGTGAAAACGGCGCGGGCAAGAGCACATTGATGAAAATCCTGTACGGCATGTATCATCCCGATGAAGGGGAGATCCTTCTAAACGGCAAGCCGGTTACGATTGCTTCTCCAACAGATGCCATCAGCCTGGGCATCGGTATGATCCACCAACATTTCATGCTGGTGCAATCCCTGACCGTTGCAGAAAATGTCGCCCTGGGATTGCCGTCCTCCCGGGGTCTTATCACAGATCTTGACCGCGTTTCAAAACGTATCCTGGAACTGGCAAAAATCTACGGTTTAAAGATCGATCCTGATGCCTATATCTGGCAGTTATCTGTAGGGCAACAGCAACGCGTTGAAATCATCAAAGCCCTTTATCGCGGTGCAGCCTTGCTTATTCTCGACGAGCCAACCGCAGTACTTACACCACAGGAAGTGGATGAGCTGTTTGTCATCATGAACCAAATGATCAGAGACGGTCATGCACTGATCTTCATTTCACATAAATTGCATGAAGTCGTCGAGATCAGCAACCGTGTCACAGTGTTGCGTGATGGACGCAAAATCGGTACACGCCCCACATCTGAAATTACAAAACAAATCCTGGCCAATTGGATGGTCGGACGTGAGATCGGTTTTATCCCCGATCGTGGTAATGTGGAACGTGGCGAATGTCGCCTGCAGCTCGATCAAGTCTCATCTGGAAGTGATCGCGGCACACCAGGTCTGCGCGGCGTCAGCCTGGAAGTGTGTTCGGGTGAAGTTCTTGGTATTGCCGGCGTGTCTGGCAACGGTCAACGCGAACTGGCTGAGACAATTACAGGTTTGCGCAAGATCACCAGCGGGCGCGTGATCCTCGAAGGTGAGGTTGTCACCGGCTTTGCGCCCGGCGATCTGACAGGCCGCATGCTTTCGTACATTCCTGAAGAACGCATGCGCGATGGCATGATCAAGAATTTTAGCGTTGCAGAAAATATGATCCTGCGTGAACATCATAAACAACCCTTTTCCCGCCTGGGATTTCTTAACTTGAAAGATATATCCAGAAATGCAGATGAACTGATCACCAAGTTCCGCGTCAAAACACCCTCTCATGATACCCTGGCAAAGAACCTTTCTGGCGGAAACATTCAGAAAATGGTTCTTGCACGCGAAATCTCTCGCAATCCGCATGTGATTATTGCTGCACAACCGACTCGCGGTCTTGATATTGGCGCGACCGAATACGTCCGCGAGCAACTACTCGAACAGCGCCGAAAAGGCGTGGCTGTGATGCTGATTTCCGAGGACCTCGATGAAATTCTGGCGCTGTCAGATCGGATCGCGGTGATCTACGAAGGGCAGATCATGGATATTGTCCCGCGTGAGAACGCTACACCCGAAAAGCTGGGTCTTCTGATGGCTGGCGTCTATCCAGAAGAAGGAATACCCAAGATATCGAAGGTCTAATGTCATTTGCAAATAGTTAATAAAAACAATACCAAAGTTATCCACTTAAGCAGTAAAATCTAATTCCATTGGTTCGGTGGTCGCAGGATGTACGTTACATCCGCGGCGTTGGGCAATGTCCCATCGAAAAGTGCCGCCGCCTAAGTAAGAAAGAGGTAGCCACCTATGAACCTATGGCAAGAATATAAACGGCCTGCTTCCATTTCAGAAGCAATCCAAGACCTCACATCAGCGTCTGGTTCTGTAAAGCCCATCGCGGGTGGAACAGATCTGTTGCTGGACCTGAAACAAAGCCGCCATGCCCCCGTTCACACATTAATTGATTTAACTTTTGTCCCGGAGATGAACGCGCTCGAATTAAGAGGGGATGAGCTCTACATCGGTGCCGTCGTCCCAGCCAACCGTATCGCGCTGGATCCTTTGGTTAGTACGCACGCCCAGGCACTGGTCGAGGCCTGTAACCTCATCGCGGGACCGCAAGTCCGCAATGTCGCGACTCTGGGTGGGAACGCTGCCCACGCCCTTCCGGCCGCAGATGGGACCATTACCTTGACCGCCCTAGAAGCGCAAGTTGAGGTCGCTGCAGTATCCGGGACGCGCCGCGTGCCGTTCACTTCGCTCTTCCTCGGCCCGGGCAAATCTGCGCTCAATAAAAGTGAAGAACTCATCGTTGGCTTTTATCTTCCCCAAACCAAAAAAGGACAGGGTTCCTGCTTCAAGCGCATCATGCGTCCCCAGGGCGTGGCCCTCCCCATTTTGAATTGCGCGGTATGGATTGAACGTGAAAAGGACATCGTAAAGGATATTCACGTTGCGGTCGGCCCAGGTGGCGCGACTCCCTTCCGCGCCACAGAAGCGGAAAATACTTTGCGTGGAGAATCCTTTACCGAAGAAACATTCAACCGTACGCTTGAATCTCTGCTGGGCCAGGCTCATTTCCGCACCAGTGCCCGCCGTGCCAGCTCAGACTATCGCAAGCATATTGTTGGCGGATTGTTTAGAGATACACTTGAAGTTGCGTGGAAACGCGCAGAATAGGATTATGGGTATGTCGAATATAAATCTTTCCGTTAATGGCCAGCAATATTCGCTCGAACCCGTTGCAGGCGAGACCCTCTCTACTCTCCTTCGCCAAAGGCTTCAACTTACCGGCACAAAGATTGGTTGTGAGGAAGCCGAATGCGGCGCGTGTACTGTGCTTATTGATGGTGAGCCGATTGTCTCGTGCATCTATCCCGCGGAGCGCGCAGATGGAAAGACTATCGTCACCATCGAAGGGCTCGCTCAAGGCGTACACGAGGAGATGAAGCTTCATCCATTGCAGGAAGCCTTTATCGAACATGGCGCGGTGCAATGCGGGTTCTGTATCCCCGGGCAGATCATGACTGCCTACGCGTTGCTCAAACACAATCCGAATCCAGATAGCGCTGATGTTCGTTTTGCGCTCAAGGATACACTCTGCCGTTGCGCGGGCTATCCCACCATTGAAAATGCCATTCTCGCTGCGGCCCAAGCTTTGCGGACAGGTGAACCCGTTCAGAAGCCAAATATCCCTGATTCAATTCATGTCCATAAATCGGTGGGACATACTCACGCGCGACATGATGGGATGGACAAGGTCATCGGCACTGCAATCTATACCGACGATCTTGTATTCGACGGCATGTTGTATGCCAAAGTCCGTCGCGCCATGATCCCGCATGGCTTCCTGACCAAACTCGATATTTCCAAAGCCAAAGCATTGCCCGGTGTTGTTGCAGTCTTGACCGCCGAAGACATTCCTGGCGAACACAATCATGGACTGGTTATCTTCGATTGGCCTGTCATGGTCAGTCTCGGAGAACGCGTCCGCTATGTGGGGGACGCGCTCGCGATTGTAGCCGCGGAAACACAGGCGATCGCCGAGCAGGCCGCGGCGTTGATCGAAGCGGAATTCGACCTCCAGCCTGTGATCACCAATCCCGTTCAGGCACGCCAGGAAGGTGTTCCGCAAATCCACGAAAAGGGAAATTTGCTCAAGCACATCAAGGTCCGCAAGGGCGATATGGAGAAAGGCTTCGCGGAAGCGGATGTCGTCCTTGAACACACCTTCCATACGCCAACCACAGATCATGCCTTTATCGAACCGGAATGTAGTATCGCTGTTCCAACATCCGATGGCCGCATGGAAATCTATGTTGGCTCACAGATCCCCTACCAGGACCGGACGCAAGTCGCGCGTGCACTCGGTTGGCCCGAGGAACGCATTCGCGTCGTTGGGCAGTTGATGGGCGGCGGCTTCGGCGGCAAGGAAGACGTGATGGGGCAGATCCATTCGGCGATGCTGGCGAACGTCACGCAGCGCCCGGTGAAGCTGCTATTCGACCGTCACGAGAGTTTGCTTGTCCATCCGAAGCGACATGCTACGCAGATCCGGGTCAAGATCGGCGCAAAGAAAGATGGCCGCATCGTGGCAAGTGAGACGGAACTCTATGGCGACACGGGTGCGTACGCATCGCTCGGCGAAAAGGTCATGACCCGTGCCACGACGCACTCGGCAGGACCTTATGACATCGAGCATGTGCGCGCCGACTGCTATGCCATGTATACCAATAACCCGCCTGCGGGCGCGTTCCGTGGTTTTGGCGTCACCCAATCTGCCTTTGCAGTTGAGTCGATGATAGACATGCTGGCTGAAACATTAGGCATCGAGCCTGTTGAGCTGCGCCGGATGAACGCCCTTCATGTTGGAAGTATTACCAATACGGGACAGGAATTGCGTGAGTCTGTTGGACTCGTGGAATGCATCGACCGCGTGGATGCGGAAATGCGGAAACATAATCCGGATCCTTTTAAGCCAGTAGTTGTTTCCTCGCTCCCGCACGAGCACCGGGACTTCGTGAGCGGAGTCAAAACGCATCCTTCGACTGCGGACTACGCAACGAGCGCTTCGTCCTCCGCTCAGGATGGAAACTTCGTCAGAGCCTGGGGCTTTGCCGCGGCATACAAGAACACAGGTCTTGGCGGCGGCGCGCCTGATATTTCCAATGCGGAAGTTGAACTCTATGACAACGGTACATTCGAGGTGCGAAGCTCCTCCGCCGAAATGGGCCAGGGACTTGTCACCGTCATGCGCCTGACCGTTGCCGAAGAAATGGCGGTTTCTCCCGAAAAAGTGCGCGTTCTCGTGATGGACACAGACCTGACTCCGAACGGCGGTCCGACAACTGCCTCACGTCAAACCTATGTCACTGGCAATGCCTCACGCCATGCTGCAAAAACATTGCGCAATGCCATCACTGCCACGATGGCGGAAAAATACGATGTGCGCCCCGAACAGATCCGCTTTGAGAATGGCATTGTCCATGCCAATGGACATTCGATGACGTACGCGGAAGTGGCCAGCGAAATGAAATCCATGGGACAACAACCGCGCGCCCTCTATAAATACGAAGCGCCGAAAACACAGCCCCTCGGCACGGGTGGCGACATGCACTTTGCCTTTTCCTTTGGTGTGCAGGCTGCTGAAGTGGAAGTGAACCAACTGACGGGCGAAGTCCGCGTTTTGAAAGTGATCTCTGCCAACGACGTGGGCATGGCGGTCAACCCGCTGGGCTTGCAGGGACAGATCGAAGGCGGCGTGATGATGGGACTTGGCAACTGCCTCACCGAGGAGTTCATCATGGATAAGGGTTACGTTGTCACCGACCATCTGGCGCGCTACCGCGTCCCTGGAATTATGCTCACACCCGAGATTACATCCATCATTGTGGAACATCCGACGGCTGAGGGTCCCTATGGCGCCAAGGGGGTGGGAGAAATATGCAGCATCCCGACCACGCCGGCGATCACGAACGCAATTTACAACGCGGTGGGTGTGAGGGTTGATAAATTGCCTGTGGACCAGGAATTGATTGCCAGAGAATTGTGGGAAAGAAAAGAAACAAACTGAATAGAAAACGGACTCTCGGAAAAGAGAGTCCGTTTCAATTAGCTCTACTTTCTTAATACAAAATAGATACTTGCAGGCTTAAAGAGTGTTTAATCCATCAGCGCTCTGTTATTCCTATCAGGTACAATTGGGGCGCGAAGAAGGAAATCACACACATGACAAAATTCATTGGCTATCGCTGTTCATTATGCGGAGAGCAGTATTCTCCGACGGATGTCACCTACACCTGCCCGAAAGATGGTGGGAACCTGGATGTGGTGTTGGATTATGATTCGATCAAAAGCAAGTACGAGCCTGAGGATATCCTCTCGAGGACCGATCCCTCGCTCTGGCGGTTTTTGCCGCTTTTGCCGGTGAGCGAACCTGAGGGGAATTCCACCCCTCTCCATGCCGCGGGTGGAACTCCCACCTTTGGGCTGCCGCGTCTCGCCGAAAAATTGGGTTTGCAAACCCTGTGGCTCAAGGATGAGTCGCGTAACCCGACAGCCTCCTTCAAGGACCGGGCTTCGGCGATCGTCGTGGCGCGGGCGCGCGAGATCAAGGCTGAGGTGGTTGTGACCGCCTCCACGGGGAATGCAGGCGCCGCTCTGGCGGGGATGTCTGCGGCGGTGGGGCAGAAGGCGATCATCTTCGCGCCCAAGTCTGCGCCACAGGCAAAGGTGGCACAGCTGCTGGTCTTTGGCGCAAAGGTCATCCTTGTGGATGGGACCTATGACGACGCGTTCGATCTGACGGTTAAAGCCGCGGAGGAGTTTGGCTGGTATTGTCGCAACACCGGCTACAATCCGTTCACCGCCGAAGGCAAGAAGACGGCGGCGCTTGAAATCTGGGAGTGGTGGGAGCACACCCATGAAAAGTGGCATGAGCAGGCCGGTGCAGACGTGGATCACGCGCCGCTGACGGTCTTTGTCTCTGTGGGCGATGGCAATATCATTTCAGGTATCCATAAAGGATTCAAGGACTTATATCAACTTGGCTGGCTGCCGCGCATTCCACGCATCATCGGCGTGCAGGCAGACGGTTCCGCGGCGATCTCGAATGCCTTCCATGCAGAAACGGAGACCATCACACCGGTCTCTGCCAACACCATTGCGGATAGCATTTCCGTGGACCTGCCGCGGGATGGGGTCCGCGCCGTACGCGCGACGAAGGAAACGGGTGGTACGTACGTTAATGTATCAGACGATGAAATTCTCAAAGCCATTGCAGAACTTGGGACCGTGGGCGTCTTTGCTGAACCGGCCGGAGCGACCGCGTACGCAGGATTGGTCAAGGCGGCAAGTTCAGGCGTGGTGGGAAGCGAAGACCCGATCCTGGTGTTAAATACAGGTAGCGGACTTAAAGATGTACGCGCCGCGATGCAGGCTGTGCAGTCTGCTCCGATTATTGAACCAACTTTGGAGGCTGTGAAACAGTTGTTGTAATATGAGAGATCATTGGAGTGTGGCTTTCCGCTACATTGTCGGGATCATCAGTTTCGTCCTGTTGATTGCGTTCCTTATTTACGCGCGCGACGCGGTGACAAACTTGGCGATTGCGGCATTTGTTGCGTATCTCATCAATCCTGCCGTCGTTTATCTTACCACCCGGACGCCCATGGAGCGTGGGGTTGCGGTGAACCTGGTGTATTTTTCTGCGGTTATTCTGTTGATCGGGCTGCCTGCCACTCTGCTGCCGATCTTTGCTGATGAGGCAGAGATCATTGTTGAAGATTTGTTGGGTTTGTCGAGCCAGCTTAGCCAGATGGTATCAAACCCAATCCGGATTGGCGGGCTGGTCTTCCACTTGGAGGAATGGGGGCAAAGTCTTTTTCAGGTGCAAAACGCAGTTCTGTCGCCTCTTCCTGAGCAGGCGTTCGAACTGCTCGAAACAACCTCGGTCGGTGTGCTGTGGTTTTTGGTGATCCTGGTGAGCGTTCATCTATTCCTATCCCAATGGCCCGTCATGCGCGATTGGTTGATCAATCTTGCACCGCCGTCTTATCGCCCTGAAATGCAGGAGCTATACGACCGCATCAAAAGGGTGTGGATGGCTTACCTGCGCGGGCAGATCGTTTTAATGCTCATTGTTGGTGTGGTCTTTACGGTTGCCTGGATTATTTTGGGGATCCCTGGCGCACTGGTCCTGGGAGTGGTTGCAGGCCTTTTCACACTGGTCCCGGACGTTGGCCCGTTCTTGGCAATGGTCCTGGCGGCGGGAGTTGCATTGCTGGAAGGCTCCACCTGGATCCCGCTTTCCAATTTCTGGGTGGCGGGCATTGTCATCATCGTTTATTTGGTATTGATCAATTTAAAGAACTTCTTTCTGCGCCCCTACATTATGGGGCGCAGTGTGCATATGAACGAAGCGTTGATCTTCATAGCGATTATCATCGCGACCATTCTTCAGGGGATCCTGGGAGCGCTGCTGGTTGTGCCAGTGCTGGCATCAGTGGTTGTCATCGGCGGCTACCTTCAACGGCGCGTGCTTGGACTGCCTCCCTTCGAAGATGATGGGAGCACACAGTTTGTCGCGCCGCCGGAAGCCCAGGCGCCTCGGCGCAGGTGGACCAGGAGGGAAAGACGCGAGCGCCTGGGGATGGATTCCGAGTCTGACTCACCTGAGCCGGAGGATATGGTATTGCTTAATGATCCTCCATCGGAGGAGTCCTCTGTTCAAGAAAAACATCAAGAATGAAAATTACCTATTCGATCATTGCACCCATCTATAACGAACTGGAGAATCTTCCGGAGCTTTATCGTCGAGTCAAAGAGGTGATGGACTCCACAAGTGAGACTTGGGAACTGCTCCTCGTCGATGATGGTTCCACCGACGGTTCCACGGAAGTGATCTGTGAACTTGGAAGACAAGACCAGCATGTGCGCCCCGTGATTTTTGCGCGCAATTTTGGGCACCAGATTGCCATCACTGCAGGCTGGGACTATGCCCGCGGTGACGCGGTGATTATCATCGACGCGGACTTGCAGGACCCGCCTGAAGTGATCCTGGAAATGGCGAAGAAGTGGAAGGAAGGCTACGAAGTTGTCTATGCGGTGCGCGCCGAGCGTGAAGGGGAATCCTGGTTCAAGCTCTGGACGGCATCCCTGTTCTATCGCCTCATCTATCGCATCACGGACGTAAAGATCCCGCTCGATACCGGTGATTTCCGCTTGATGGACCGCAAGGTTGTAAATGTGCTCAAGCAAATGCGCGAGCGGCACCGCTTCCCGCGTGGCATGTCTGCCTGGGTGGGATTCAAGCAGATTGGCGTCGACTATAAACGCGAAGCACGCGTGGCAGGCGAGACAAAATATCCGTTCCGGAAAATGTTCCGCCTGGCGCTCAATGCGATCACTAGTTTTTCCTATTTCCCCTTGCAGGTTGCCACCTTCTTCGGGTTCGCTTCGGCCGGGATGGCTATCCTCGCGATCATCCCTGTGGCTTATCTGCGTATTACTGGTTCCCAGGCATTCTTTGGTCAAGCCACAACATTGATCGCGGTGCTTTTCCTTGGCGGTGTACAATTGATCTCTCTTGGGATATTGGGCGAATATATTGGTCGCTTGTATGATGAAGCCAAAGGCAGACCACTATATATTGTGAGAGAAGCTCCGAAGGATTGATTTAAAGGTTACGCAATTCGAATACCCTGAAGGATTTTTCCTTCAGGGTATTTTGTGGATATGTCATGTCATTAGCCTTCCTGCGTGATAAAGACTTCTTCCGTGCCATGCTTGCGATCGCCGTGCCGGTTGCATTCCAGCAACTGATCACAGCCGGTCTGAACATGATCGATGTGCTGATGGTCGGCCAACTGGGTGAGACCTCTGTTGCCGCGCTTGGGCTGGCGAACCAGATCTTCTTTTTACTCATCCTGTTCCTGTTCGGGGTGACGAGTGGCATGTCTATTTTTACCGCTCAGTTCTGGGGAAAAGGAGACTTGGAACAGATCCACCATGTGCTTGGCATCTGTTTGACGATTGCGATTTCAGTCGCTGCGTTATTTTCTCTCGCGGCTGTCTTCGTGCCTGAAAGACTGATGAGCTTTTATACAGAAGATACCGAAGTTATCAAACTGGGCAGCGACTATCTCCGCATTGTTGGCTTGAGCTATGTCTTCACGGCAATTACTGTGTCTTATATTTCGGTGCTGCGCAGCATTACACAGGTTGCGCTGACCGTCATCGTTGCTGTACTGGCATTGGCGCTCAAGTCAGTTCTTGCTTATCTTTTTATCTTTGGGATCGCTGGTCTGCCTGCCCTAGGTGTCCGCGGCGCAGCCCTCGGCACATGCATCGGGTGGGTATTCCAGACGATCCTGCTGCTGACTCTTGTCTACGTTCGGAAAACGCCTCTGGCAGCGAATCCGCTTTCCCTCTTTCGTTTCAACCGTCAATTCCTTTTTAAGGTGCTGAAAACGTCGCTGCCCGCCGCGGTCAATGAAGTATTATGGTCTGTTGGGATCACAAGCTAT
>DATKED010000048.1:0-5912 GCA_035512375.1 Anaerolineales bacterium | reverse complement strand
AAGCCTCGATCAGTGCGCTGAAGGCATTTCCCCAGGTCAATGCGGAGATCGATGGCGAGGAAATTGTGTTCAAGCATTATTATGATATCGGGATGGCGGTTGGTTCCTCGGAGGGTTTGGTTGTGCCGGTCATACGCGACGCCGACCAACTTTCGTTCGCCGAAATCGAGCAGCGTATCAAGGACCTGGTAGCGAAAACCGAGGAAGGGAAATTATCCATTGAGGATCTGCGCGGCGGAACATTTACGATCACGAACGGTGGCGTGTTTGGTTCGCTGCTGAGCACACCGATCCTGAATCCTCCGCAGGTTGGCATTTTGGGTTTACACAAAATTGAAGAACGCCCCATCGCATTGGATGGACTGGTCGTCATCCGGCCGCTGATGTATGTGGCGCTAAGTTACGATCACCGCATCGTGGACGGGCGCGAGGCGGTCCAGTTCCTGGTTCACATCAAGCAGGTGCTCGAAGACCCCGCCTGGATGCTGGTGGGAGGATAGGGAATTTTACGCCTCATGACCTACACTCGTTATGTCCCATCCCCCCGCTCAACGACTATATCGACGATCTCTATGCAGAGATTACCCGGCAGCATGGTGTGTTGTCGGTTCGAGCACTGAGTGATGAGATTGGTATTAGCCAGAACCATCTGGCTGCACGATTCAAGCAGATGGTCGGCGTCTCACCCAAGGAAATCGCACGTTTCTACAGGTTTGCGGAGGTTCTCCGCTCAAGCCTGATCCCGTCGGTTGATTGGGCCTTGATCACACTTGAACAAGGATTTCATGGCGTTTACCGGGCACAGCCCAACCGAGTATCTACAACTGCGTATTCGCCTGCAAGCCGAGAGTCTGGGGCAAATGCCAATTGATTGAATATTTACAAGCCATCCATTCTACAATCGACAAAACAATTCATTGACTTTTCAGACCAAACAGAAGGAGATGGTATGGGAAAAGTTGTTTTTGATATAAGCATGTCCCTCGACCGATTTGTGACCGCGTCAAATGTTCGTCCTGAAGAACCCATGCGTGATGGCGGTCAGCAACTCCACGAATGGGCATTTAGCGATGCAAATGATCCTAATCGCGAGGTCCTCACCAGCGGCATCAGCACCACAGGGGCTGTGATCAGCGGTCGAGGTACGTACGAGGCATCCATTCCCTGGTGGGGAGCGGATGGCCCCACCCGCCCCACAAATTACATCATCAGGTTTGGATTATCAAAGTCCTATGGAGTTACCCATAGGTGCGCGGTCGCGCGTCCAGTTTGTCAGCCCGCCCGCCAGCACCACTTCGATCATGCGCGGGAACAGGTTGTGACTCACTGTAAATGTAAGTTTTTTCTTTGGGATATTCAATACCAAAGTACGGTCATTCACACTTCCAGCAAGTTGATCACGCGCATTTTCCATCACAATAACGTCGTTCAGTTCCAGCCGATTGTATAAAGTTGGGTCGTTGAAGATCACCGGCAGGATCCCGAAGTTCACCAGATTCATGCGGTGGATGCGAGCAAATCCCTTTGCAATGACCAGACGCAAACCCAGGTATCTTGGCGCAATCGCAGCGTGCTCACGGCTGGAGCCCTGACCATAATTTTCGCCGGCAATGATGGCATGGCTTCCCGGGGGCGTCCGTTCGAGAGCGCGCCGGTCATAGGACGGGTCAATATTTTCAAAAACAAACTCGCTGATCTTGGGAATGTTGCTGCGATACGGCAACACGCGCGCACCCGCCGGCATGATCTCGTCTGTCGAAATATTATCGCCCACTTTCAAAAGGATAGGCATCTCCAGGCGGTCAGGGAGCAGGTCCATGGACGGCAGGGCATGGATGTTGGGACCTTTCACCAGCTCGACGCTCAGCGCCTCCTCTTCCGGCAGAGGTGGGGCAAACATCTTTTTATTCAGATTGGTGTGCTTCTTTGGAATCTTTACTTTCGGGTAAGGGATTCCCAGTACACGCGGATCGGTGATCACTCCGGTCAAGGCAGAAGCGGCAGCGGTTTCAGGGCTGCACAAGTAGACCTGATCACCTATCGTCCCTGAACGACCAGGGAAATTGCGCGGAACCGTCCGCAAGCTGACCTTTCCACTGGCAGGCGCCTGTCCCATGCCGATGCAGCCATTGCAGCCCGCCTGGTGCAGACGGGCGCCGGCATGAAGCAGATGATTCATTTCCCCTTCTGCGATCAGTTCCTCCAGCAATTGGCGGGAGGTCGGGTTGATATCAAAGGAGACATGGTCGGGGACCTGCCTGCCCTTCACCATCTGTGAGACAATCGCAAAATCGCGATAACCGGGGTTGGCAGAGGAGCCGATATACGATTGATAAATCTCCATCCCAGCCAACTCGCGGACCGGAACAACCGCATCGGGGCTGCTGGGCTTCGCGATCAATGGCTCAAGCATCGAGAGATCGATCTCCTCGTAACGATCATATTCCGCAGCCGGGTCGGAAACCAGTTCGCTCCAATCCTCGCCGCGGTGATGTTCCCGCAAAAACGTCCGCACTTCAGCATCTGATGGGAACACTGTGGTAGTCGCGCCAAGTTCGGTGCCCATATTGGCGATCACATGGCGATCCATCGCAGATAATTCTTTCAAGCCGGGACCGTAATACTCAATAATATATCCAAGCCCGCCCTCCACGGTATGACGGCGCAGCATTTCCAGGATCACATCTTTGGCGCTGATCCAATCAGGAAGCTTGCCGGTGAGCTTCACTCCCCAGATCTTTGGCATGGTGAGATAGAAAGGATGCCCAGCCATCGCCATCGCAACATCCAGGCCTCCGGCGCCAAGTGCCAGCATTCCCAATGACCCTGCGGCGGGTGTGTGACTATCTGAACCGAGCAAGGTCTTGCCGGGCTTGCCAAAATGCTGCATATGGACGGGATGGCTGACGCCGTTTCCCGCGCGGCTGAACCAAATGCCGAAGCGCTGACAGGCGCTTTGCAGAAAAAGATGATCATCAGCATTCTTATGATCGGTCTGGATCAGGTTATGGTCCACGTATTGAACCGAGACTTCCGTCCGCACCCGCTGTATCCCCATAGCTTCCAATTCCAGCATCACGAGCGTCCCGGTGGCATCCTGAGTCAGACTCTGATCAATGCGAATCCCGATCATCTCCCCTGGGATCGTCTCTCCTTCAAGGAGATGACTCTGGATCAATTTTTGAGAAACGTTGAGAGCCATCATATTAAATCAATGCAGTCGTAATTTCGATATTCAGCCCCTCCCGCAAAAGGTTCGAAACGGGACATCCCTGGTCTGCTTCCATGACAAGTTTGTTGAAGGTCGCCTCATCAATGTCAGGCACGTCACAACGGACGTGAAGCCGCATGTTGGTGATCTCATGGCCGCCACTATTCTTTGATGCCATTGTACAGGTCGCGGTCGTGTCCGTTTGAATCGGAGTGAAACCATTCTTCTTTAATGTATCGGCAACAGACATGCTGAAGCAGGCAGCATGAGCCGCCGCGATCAACTCCTCCGGGTTCAATCCCTCCTGATCACCAAAACGGGTTGGATAACTATAGGGTAGTTCAAAGAGAGATTTACTTTCTGCACTGATCAATCCATTTCCAGTTTGCAAGTCACCGGTCCAAAGCACACCTGCTTTTCGGTTAAACTCGGCCATTTTCACATTCCTTTCCTACGTATAAATTCGATTCATCAAGATTTTTGGAGGCCACGGCTCGCATTACGCTGTAAATTAATCTCAAAGATCAGGTCGTGATCAACGCTGCCCTCTTCTCGTTAATTGCCTTAATCAGCGAGTCATAGGGTTCAACGAAATTTTCCACGCCCTCATCGAGCAAGGCCTGGGTCACATCGTTGAGATTAATGCCCAGCTCCGGCAAGCTATCGAGTTGGGACTGCGCCTCATCGATACCACTTTCCAGTGTCAGCGCCACCATGCCATGGTCCAGGAATTCTTCCAGCGTTTTAGGAGGAACGGTATTCACGGTGTTCGGTCCGATCAGGTTATCCACGTACATAACATCCGGATACTCTGGATTCTTTGTGCCGGTACTGCCATAAAGAACACGCTGCACCCGCGCGCCTTTTTCTGCCAGCCTTTGCCAACGCTCGCTCTGAAAATATTCCTTGAACCGTTGGTAGATCATTTTGGCATTCGCAATGCCAATCGTACCCTTAAGAGACCTGGCGCCGGGTGTTACGAACGCCTCCAGCATCTTGTCCACCTGGCTATCCAGCCGGCTGACAAAGATCGATGCAACCGAGGCAATTTGCTTAAGATTGTATACATTTGCCGCGCGGTATTCCAGCGCGGCAAGATAGGATTCCGCGATCTGGTCGTACTGTGCCAGGGAGAACATCAAAGTCACATTGATGTTGATACCTTCCGCGATCAGTTCCTGAAAAGCCGCCGTCCCTTCTTCTGTTGCCGGAACTTTGATCATCACATTTGGACGATCCACCAGGGCAAACAGGCGTATCGCTTCATTGACAGTTCCCTGCCGGTCATGCGCGAGATGCGGGTTTACTTCAAGACTAAAGAATCCGTCATAACCGTCGGTCTCCTCAAAAACGGGGCGAAGGACATCCGCAGCCATACGCGCATCCTCAACGATCAACTGCTCATAGATTTCCTGTGAAGATTTTCCCTGCAAAGCCAGTTTTTGGATCTGCTCGTCATATTCATTGCTGTCTGCAATGGCTTTCTCGAATAGAGCTGGGTTGGAGGTTATTCCGCGCAAGCCTTTATCGACATAGGTTTGTAAACCACCCGAGGTAATCAAAGAGCGCTGGATGTAATCCAGCCAAACGGATTGTCCTACATCCGCGAGAGTATGTAATTTCGTCCGTGTCATAAATTTGTTCTCCTGGGATCTGGTGATTTCAGCCTACAACACTACCATAGCATAGAAAATATTGCTCGAATATGCATCCATATATACTGTCAGGATACAAATTTGGATATATCTCAAACACTTTTTTGAAAGAAACCAACTTGTTCAGGTTGACAGGTATAATTCCTCTTATGAGTGATGCGCTCGAAGAGCCGGCCCGTCCGACCAACCTCCTACTGGTAAATGAAAGCAGCCTGATAGGCAATGTCATCTATGCCGCCCTCCAAGACGAACCTGATATCAAAGTCGTCGCCAGCGTTACATCCATCGATGAGGCGCTGAACGTGGTCCGGGAAAAAAATATCGATGTGGCCCTTGTGAGCACCCGTTTGCCAGATCAGGGTGCCATCAAACTTACCAGAGCCATCACAAAACTGGCATCCTCCACAAAAGTCCTGGCACTGGGATTAACGGAAGAGAAAAGACGCATATTACGCTACGTGGAAGCCGGGGCAGCGGGCTATGTCCTAAAGGACGATTCGCTGGATGATCTCATCGAAACAATCCGTGCGGCGCAGGATGGCAAGGTCTTTGTTTCCCCGCAAATTGCCGCCGCCATCATGGAGCGCCTCGCTCGCCTCGCGCACCAGTTCTCGGATATCGAGACCAACATTGCCGATACAACAAGCTTGACCGCGCGTGAGCTGGAAGTGCTTGACTTGATCGGAAAGGGCTTCACGAATCAAGAGATCGCTGCGCAATTGGTCATCGAAATGGGCACAGTGAAAAACCATGTACATAGTATCCTGGAAAAGTTGAATGTGAGAACGCGCAATGAGGCTGCAGCTTATCTGGCTTTTATCAAAAAATAGACGACATGCAGGTAATTTCTACAGCCTGTCTGCGATCCTTCGCTAATACAAAGCTCCACCTGATGGTGGAGTTTTGTATTCAGGAAGGCTTTGGTGCATGAAAGGCTAGACAAAAGAGGCGCGAGAATGTAACTTTGGGTTTATGCCTAAACAATCAAAGCCATCCTCGCGCCGGAAGACATTATAGCGTGTCCAGAACTGGTCTGAGTACGAGAA
>DATKED010000047.1:0-3043 GCA_035512375.1 Anaerolineales bacterium | reverse complement strand
GAAGAAGCGGATCTCCCGCCTGCACGGACTGTCCTTCCGCAGCTAGGACCTCCACAACTTTGCCTGCCAACTCAGGCGAGACATTGACCGTCACCGCCTCGATCGTTCCCGAGGCGTTGAGCTGCCCGTCGTCTGCGGGGTTGAGCGATCGAAACCCGAAATAGCCGAGGGTGCCCAGCACGATAAGTACCAAAACGATGCGAACGGGAAGAGGGGGGAAGTTTGAATGCATGGGAGTCTCCTTTGGAGAGTAATATCAAAATCAGCGAGGAGATTGCTTCATCGTGGCACCTCAGCGCCACTCCTCGCAATGACACTAGTCGAGGCGTTTTCTAAAGCGAAGCGATGCCAGGGTCATGATGACAAGACCAAAGACCGCCAGTGAGATTATTTCAGTCTGAAGCGCGGCAAAGCCGACCCCCTTGAGCAACAGTGATCGAACGATGACAAGATAGTAGCGGAGGGGAATGGCGTATGACACGATCTGCAGAAATCTCGGCATGGCTTCGAGCGGAAAGAGAAAACCGGAGATGAACACACCGGGCAAAATGGTGACGAAGACCGTGAGCAGAGCCTCCTGCTGGGTATTTGCGATTGTGGATGCAAACAACCCGATGCCGAGACTCGAGAGCAGCAACAGACCCGCCGTCCCAATCACCAGCAGGATGTTACTGCGCACAGGCACGCCGAACCAGTAATGCCCGATCAGCAGGACTTCGAACAGATCGAAAAAGCCGAGGATGACATACGGCGTGACCTTGCCGACGATCAATTCCCACGAACGGATGGGTGTTACGATGAGTTGCTCTATTGTGCCGCGTTCACGTTCGCGCACGACGGCGGTGGCTGTTAGCATCGCCATGATGGCATACAACACCATGCCGATCACACCGGGGATCATGAAGTAGGCGGATCGCAGATCGGGGTTGTACCAGACCTGTGTGCGGACCTCGAGCGGCGGCTGGACGGCGGAACTGCGGCCCAGACGCGCTGCCTGCTCGGAAAGCACCTTGATCGAGTGAGACTGGCCGATTAATCGCGCCGTAGCCAGCGCTGTCGATCCGACTGTCGCATCGGAACCATCGAGGATCATCGAGACCTGCGCGTCGCCTTCCAGCAATTTGATCGCGTAATCGGGCGGGATCACGAGCGCACCGCGCACATCTCCACCCTCAATCAGGGTCTGGATCTCGCCCTCCGAATACACTTCGTAAGCGAAATTGAAATAATCCGCTGCGCGAAAGGCATCGAGCAGGGCACGCGATTCGGGTGAGCGGCTTTGATCCCATAAGGCGATTGGAACGTTTCGCACGTCTGTCGTCGCCGCGTAGCCGAGCAGGAAGAGTTGAATGATGGGCATCACCAGGATCAACGCCAGCGTGCGCGGGTCGCGGAAAATCTGGATAAACTCCTTGCGGATGATGGAAAATAGTCGGGAGTTCATGCCGGCTCCTTCGTTCTGTCGCCATAAATGAATTTGATATCTGGCAGTTCGGTACAATAGAAATGAACCCAGATGTAAATATGATTGAATGCGGCAACCAACAAAGCCGCCTTTGAAAGAAGGACAAACGCAGTGACCCACAGGATCAGAAAGCCGAATTTGTACATGGCGTTGTCTGTTTATTTGAACATGCCCTGCTTCACAAATGGTTTGTTTCTATAAATTGAGGACTTGAAATGGTCTTCGCCGTAGGCGCGATCGATCCCGAAGTAATTGACGACAGAGTACATGGTATAGGCAAATGGAATGAACAATATCCCTGCCAGCACGTACGCCAAGGTTGGGTTCAGATTGAGGGTATTCGCATTAGATATCCCAAGGAAAATGAGCGTAACAGGTCTTCCAACGAACAGGATGGTGAAGATACCTTTGTAAACAGAGAAAGCCTTTACGTCAAACCAACCTGTCATTATGTTGTGATAGAGTTCCGCACGCCACAGAAGCGCAACCACTATCTGATGAATAACGGGTGTCCCAACTGCGATCCAAAGCCAGACCTGTGTACGGATGCCCCACAATTGACCGGCAAGCACGTCGCCTGTCGCGAAAAAATATACGCTTAAAAGCAAAATGATAAGAAGGAGGTAATGCTGTGGCTGTTTTTCGAACATCGTCACACCTCGCTTTTCAAGATTCCATGCAGGTAAATATCCACGTAGGCTTCTTCAATATTTTTGGGCATCAGTTTGCTGATGATCGAGTTGGAGATCATCATTTCGCTAATCAGGTAGGAAAGGATCATGCCGACGAAGGAGCGCATTAACAGAGCCGGGTTGGTCACCCGCAATCCTTTCCTCGCCTTGATTACCTGTTCGATGACAGGCAATACCTTCGGTGCGATCTCACGCAACATCAGCGCGCCATGTTTGCCCTTGAATTCGACCAGTTCGATGAACATCAAGTTCAAATATTCGGGGCGACCACCCAGTTCGGAGACAAAAATGTGGAATGCGTTCTTGAAAAACTCATCCACCGTCTCACCCTGTGCGGCAAGGATAGCGGGCAGAATCTGCTTGTAGGGATGCCTGTCAATGATAATGCCCTTGAAAATTTCCTCCTTGCCCGGGAAGTGGTTGTAGATGCCTCCCAATGCCAGATCCACCTGATCTGCAATCTGGCGCATGGATGTAGCCGCATAGCCCTGTTCAAGGAACAGTTCCATTGCGGCGTCTTCGATCGCTAACCGGGTGGCTTCTCCCTTTTTTACTTTCGTCTTCAGCATTATCTCTCCAATATGAACGAACGTTCGTTTTTATTCTACCAAAAAGACATGAATTGTCAAGGATAAATCGGCACCGATTTAATTCATGGTTTGACAGCCAAACCGCAACTCCCCGTTCGTTCCTCCGTATATATGTGTATAATTTACTCGACAACACAGGAGAAAGGGACAACCATGTTTGGGCTGACCTGGATCGAGATCATCTTTTGGGCTTCCACCATCGTCGGCGGGACGCTGTTCATCCTCCGCCTGGGATTGATGCTTTTCGGTGGCGGATTCAGTGACGACGGACTCGACACTGCGCCCGACACGGATGC
>DATKED010000046.1:0-5790 GCA_035512375.1 Anaerolineales bacterium | reverse complement strand
TTCGTCAACTTCTCTAAGCCCTGCCGTTCGGCTTCCGACAGGTTGACCACTTTCGCTTTTGGTATCGGCATGAATGGCTGCTCCTTTACGGCTTTACCTATGCTATACCACTAAAGACCCTTTTATGCCAAGATGTACTAGTAGTATGTCAAATCGTAAGCCTCAACCACGCAATGCGCTCTTCACCAGCCATACGCTCTTCGCCAGGGATGGCGCGCCCTCGAACGTGTTAGCCGAGCCCGTCAGGTGCAGTTCGTCCACCTGCGGATGCTTGCACAGATAGCTTCCCTGTGCGACGCTTCCATAAACGATGCGCAGGTAACCACCTTGACTGAGGGCGTGCAGTATCGTCAACGTCTCATCCATTTGCGGTAGAGTGGTCTCAATCATTCATTTACACATTTGCACTAAAAGAGCTTGCAGTTCTGAACAGCCGGGTTCTTGGATTCATGAAAAGAAAGAAGATGCAAAAGAACATGCTGGCGACGAGTACCATCAGGTACATGAACAGGTTCCACCGGAAATCGGCCGGCACCACCTGCCAGTATTGAGCGAATGGCGGTATCAGCAGAAGGTCATACACCAGGAAACTAAGCATATGCCCGGTTGAGTTCAGCCAGGATGGTTTCAAAAACCCGAAAAAGTAATAGACGAACGAACCCAGAAAGAACCAGCCGTACAGCCGGGTCATATCCGGCAGAAGCTCAGCCGGAAAGATGCGCGAATTGCCCATCACCATGCCCAGACCGACAGGCAGGAGGATTGCCGAGAACAACAGGAATGTCCAGCGGATGACAGGAGGAGACCTTCGATCGTCGGGCGTTGATAGTCGGGCGCTCCAGATCAGAACAATCACCGCGAAGAGGGCGATCAGCACGCACACAACCGCAAAGGGCAAAAAGCGCTCCTTGCCCGGCAGACTGTGCCTGACCCACAGGAGGAAAGCACTCCCTCCATAGGCGACGACTCCTGCCAGTGCACCTCCCCGAAGTGCAGGCAGATGTCCGGCCAGGCCAATCCAAATGAGAGGAGCAGCTAGTCCGGCCAACCAGGATCCGACGAAGGCAAGTCCCAGCGCTGGTGATTCGGGCCAGACCCACAACTGTCTGACCGCGGGCACCCTCAAATATAATCCGAGCGAGTAAACCGGGAATATGGTACCCACAAGCCCGGTCAATCCTTGAGCCAACTTCAGGTATCTCATCCCTTCCTCCGGTAACTAAAACGTTGTGCAGACTCACTTTAACAGAGAACTTAGGTTGAGTAACTCACTTTTGTTAAAGTATCAGGTAGCTAGAAGGAGTTATGAACTTTCATAGGATGTCGTATTATAACCACCTTGAATCTGATCGGTCTAAGCAGGCTCCTCCTAGAAGGGCTGGGGCTTGGGTAGTTTCACTTCGCTCACTCGGCAGGTAAATACCTTTGTCTTCGCCCGAACTTAAATTAAAGATGATCATATTGAGCGTCGGCTACAAGCTACCTTATCGAGCGGAAAATTTATCGTCACCACTCAATCGCCACTCCAAAGCCGTCAATCGCTGTGCAACCTTATTGTTGTGCACCGCGATGCTGAGCGCTCGGCGGCTGCCCATCAAAACACATAGCTTGCGAGCACGGGTCACGGCGGTATAAAGCAGGTTGCGCTGGAGCATGGTGTAATGCTGGGTCACAACCGGCATGACCACAACGGGGAACTCAGATCCCTGGGCTTTATGCACTGAAACAGCATACGCCAGGGTGAGTTGATCCACTTCACTCCAATCATAGGTCACGACGCGGCCATCGAAATCCACCGCAAGTATATGCTCGATCGCATCGATTGAACGGACAAATCCAGGGTCGCCGTTGTAGACATCCTTGTCATAGTTGTTCTGTGTTTGCATAACCTTGTCACCAAGACGAAAGAGCGTTCCATAGAGTTTGCGCTCAGGCTTGTTCCCCGCAGGTGGATTGAGCTTTTCCTGCAAACGGTCATTCAGCGCTGTTACCCCTGCCGGTCCACGGTAAAGGGGAGCCAGCACCTGGATTTCGTGAACCGGATCAAAACCGAACTTTTTGGGAATCCTTTCACTGACCACATCGAGGATCCAATCTGCGGCTGCTTCTGCATCCTCGGCAGGAAAGAAAAAGAAATCACCGCTATCTTTGGAAAATATCGGCAGCTTCCCTTGATTGATGAGGTGCGCGTTGGTGATGATCTGCGAGTCCGCGGCCTGGCGGAAAATGGTGCCCAGGCGAGTGACCGGTATGATGCCACTGCCGATCGTGTTGCGAAGCACATCCCCTGCCCCTACAGCCGGGAGTTGATCCACATCGCCAACAAACAACAGTTGGGTGCCGGGACGCAACGCTTTAAGCAGGTTATGAGTCAACAGCAGATCGAGCATGGAGGCTTCATCGACGACAAGAAAATCAACACGGAGTGGATTCTCTTCATTGTGCTTGAAGCCTTTGATGGGGGAATATTCCATCAGGCGATGAATGGTGCTGGCAGAATACCCGGTGGCTTCCGCGAGGCGTTTGGCAGCCCTCCCGGTTGGGGAAGCAAGTGCAAATCGTTTGTGCAGAGATTCGAGGATGCCGATCAGCGCTTTCAGACAGGTGGTCTTACCTGTCCCGGGTCCTCCTGTGAGGATGCTGACGGGATGAGTCAATGCCACTTCCAAAGCTGAACGCTGCTCTGCGGACAATCCTCCTGTCGAGTGGAATTGGTCTTTCGAATTGGCTGGGATCTGCGCGCTGGCAAGATTCCTCAAACGCTCTGCAACGCCTTTTTCGCCAAAATAGAACGGGCTCAGGTAGATGACAGGGATTCTGTAAGCGCTTTGAGAATCAGCCACTGCCATGCCCTCGGTTTTGCCTGCTCTTCCACCAGTCGGGATCATGTCAGCGCGGATGCGCTCGTCCCCGGCCAGCCGCTCCAGTGCAGGAGGGATCCGTTCCGAAGGAACCTCCAGCAATTCGATGGCGCGACCTGCGAGCATTTCTTTCGGGACGTACACATGACCATTCTCGATCATTTCGTTCAGCGCGAACACGATCCCGGCTTCGATGCGGGAAGGATGTTCGGCAGACAAACCCAGCGCCTGGGCAATACGGTCCGCCGTCTTGAATCCAACCCCATAGATATCCCGTTCGAGTTGATAGGGATTTGTCTGAACAGTTTCAAGAGCTGCATCCCCATAGGTCTTGTAGATCTTGACCGCCAGGTTGGTGCTCACCCCGTGACTGTGCAAGAACACCATGATCTCTTTGACCTGCTTTTGCTCCTCCCAGGCGGCGGTGATCTTTTGCAGACGGTCCATTCCAATGCCAGATACCTCGAGCAGGAGTTGAGGTTGTTGTTCAACGACATCGAATGTTTCTTCTTTGAAGCGCCCCACGATCCGTTCCGCCAGCTTGGGACCAATGCCTTTGATCATCCCGGAACCAAGATAGCTCTGGATGCCGGCAACCGTGGCGGGCAAAGTCTGTTCGCAAACTTCCGCTTTGAATTGAGAGCCGTGTTTGGGATGTTTATCCCAACGCCCCTCCAGGTGAACATGCTCCCCTGGTGAAAGCTCAGGCAGGTTCCCCACCACTGTGATCAAGCCATCCCGGGTCGAACTTTGCGGGCTTTGCCCGTACATCGCCCCGGAACCTCGATGCGTGTCTGGGCGCAGACGTAACACCGTGTACCCATTTTCAGAATTGTAGAAAGTGATACGCTCGACGGCACCGGAAAGGCTATCCATGCATCAAGTATACATGGTGTCGCCTAACAAACGCCCGTGAGAGAGGAGAAGACCCCTTTCGCCCCCGGGCTGGGCCTACGCGAGGATCCTCACTTTCTCTTTGATGTTTTTCGCACTGAATAGGTGTATTTTGTAATCCAAGGCTGGTTAATGGAGCACCCACAGTCCTTGTTTAAGTTAATAGACGATATTGGACTGAAGGCAGAACAAGTTCCTGTCTCATCAGGCAGAGTCTTGTTACGCCGGATAAGATTATTCCCCCGGCCGCGAATAGCGCTCAATCATATAACTGAGGATGTGTAAGAATACTCCGCCCAAAACACCAGTAAGATGAAAGGGGAGATAATCCATCACCTCAACAGGCTGTGCCCCAACGAATTTTGAGTAAAGATACGGAACCCAAACCAGGATGCCAAGCAGGATCATGCCGTGGACTGCAGTGTGCAAAAACTTTTTCTTTCGGGGCAACATGCCCAACTCTTTGCGGGCAATCGAACGCAGACGCGAGCCACCGACAACACCGATCAGATGGAACGGCAGAAATAACAGGAATGACGGCTTCTCACCGATTGCTCGCAGGAAAATAAAGGGCGCCCAGGCGAACACTCCCAGCCAGATCAGGATGCTTCCCAAACGATAACGCAGCATTACATTGCTGATTGTTTTTTCTTCGGTCACCATGTCTTGAACGTTTCTTCCACTGCGGCAATTGTGGTCGCGATCACATTCTCATCATGTACGATGGAGATAAATCCTGCTTCGAACTGCGATGGCGCAAGATAGACACCATTCTCGAGCATCTTCTGGAAGAACTTGCCGAACCGGACTTTATCCGCCACCTTGACCGTATTCCAATCAACAGGCTTGGTCTCACTGAAGAAAGTGGTCCGCATCGTGCCCACCCGCGTCTGCTGGATCGGAACCCCGGCGGTTCGCGCGGCTAATTCGATCCCGGCGTCCAACTGGCGACCACGCGCTTCCATTTCCTCCCAAACCTTTTCCTCCTGGATCAAATCCAGCGTGGCAATGCCTGCGCTCATCGCCAGCGGATTGCCAGCCAGCGTCCCAGCCTGGTACATCGGTCCGGCGGGCGCGACCATTTGCATGATCTCCTTCTTCCCACCATACGCGCCAACGGGCAGTCCCCCACCGATCACCTTGCCTAATGTTGTAAGATCAGGCTTGATATCGTAAAGCGCCTGCGCGCCGCCGGGATGGACTCGGAAGCCCGTCATCACTTCATCGAAGATCAATAGTGTGCCTTCACGTTCGGTGATTACACGCAAGCCCTCCAGAAAGCCTGGCAGCGGAGGCACGACCCCCATGTTCCCTGCCACAGGCTCCACAATGATGGCGGCGATCTGCTCAGGATATTTTTTGAACAGTGCTTCCAAAGAATCAAGATTATTAAAATCTGCGACCAGGGTATCTTTGACCGTATCGGCGGGCACGCCGGGGGAATCAGGTAAACCAAGTGTCGCCACGCCTGAACCAGCTCGCACCAACAACAGATCCGCATGACCATGATAGCAGCCATCGAATTTGATGATCTTGTCACGTTTGGTATAGGCGCGCGCCAGCCGCAAGGCGGACATCGTGGCTTCCGTTCCCGAATTGACAAAGCGGATCATTTCAATATCCGGCATGAAGTCCATCACTCGTTTTGCCAGTTTGATCTCCAGGGGACTGGGCGCTCCGTAGGAAGTTCCTTTTGTCGCGGCATCCTGGATCGCTTTTACGACCTTCGGATGGGCATGTCCTGTAATGAGCGGTCCCCACGAGAGGACATAGTCGATGTACCGATTGCCATCCACATCATAAAGATACGGCCCTTCACCCCCTTCAATGAAAAGCGGCTGCCCACCCACCGCGCGAAAGGCACGCACGGGCGAGTCCACGCCGCCGGGGAGCAGTTTCTGCGCTTCCTGAAAGAGGGATATGGATTTGGTGATGTTCATAGCGTCCTTCTTGGAGTCAACGACTCCTGTCGTTGCTGTCCCAAAATCTGGTCCCGCAGGGATGCTTCGCGAAGACTTTGGACTACTCTTAGAAT
>DATKED010000045.1:0-5211 GCA_035512375.1 Anaerolineales bacterium | reverse complement strand
CATAAGCAATTTAGCCTATATGGAACGGGCTATTTTACGCTGTCAGTGGTTTAGCGAAGGTCTTATCATGAGCATGAAATAATGCTTTTTGGATAAATCAGGTCATATTTCATCGCATAGCGTGGCATTTGTCACTGGCCGATTGTTTCGCTCTTCGCTATCATCGATAATGTCAACTCCGGAGACCACAAATGAAAATATCCCGTACTCTCTTTTTTAGTCTCATGATCGGTCTGGTCATGCTAACTGTTCTTCCCGCCTGTTCCACACAATCCAGTTCTGGCGATATCCATCTCAACATGGCCTCCATGGATCTAATGCCTGCTGAAGTCCACGCTGCGGCTGTGAGCGTGCAGGAAGCCTACCAGTTCAATGTTGCCAATCCGGATGTAATGAAGGATATTCCCTGCTACTGCGGTTGCGGCAATATCGGTCACACATCCAACTATGATTGCTATGTCTCCAACGTGGATAATGGAGGCAACCCTTCGACAGGCTCAGGGCAAGCTATTACATTTGATAATCATGCCCTCGGTTGTTCGATCTGTGTGGATATTACCCAGGACGTTATGCGCATGTTGAAAGATGGGAAAAGTCCCCAGGAAGCCAGAGCATCCATAGATGCAACCTATTCTAAATACGGTCCATCCAACATCCCCTAGCAATGCGTTCTTATTTGCTTCTTCTCCTCTTAGCAACGGCTGGACTGGTAGTGGCTTTCGCTCCACTCCCAGTCCCCGCCGTCGCGCCGCGGGAGCGAAGCTTTCGGATCGACGCGCAGCAATTTGCTTATTCGCCGTCTGAACTTGCCGTCAACCCCGGCGACGCGGTCACGATCCAGCTCGTCAGTACAGATGTTGTTCATGGCTTGTACATTGATGGGTATGACCTGGCCGTGGAAGCAGACCCTGGACAAACCGCAACGCTGACGTTCACAGCGGACAAACAAGGCTCTTTCCGGTTTCGTTGCAACGTGACCTGCGGCGCCATGCACCCTTTCATGATCGGTAAGTTGACGGTGGGCACAAATGACTGGCTAATGCGCTCGATTGGTTTGGCGGTGATCGCTGTCCTTGGTGTGCTTACACTGGTAAAGAGCAACTAACATATGGCAAAGATTGAGCTCACCCGAAACCCCTTCATAAAGACTGCACTGAAAAGTCGCTACCCACAGCTGGCTGTATTCATCGTCATGCTGGTCGGGTACATCTTCGCGATTCTGGCAGGGCTTGTCGGTACACCCGTGGGAAGCCACAACTTCAGCATTGTCTTTGTGTGGATCGCCTGGTGGGCAATCCTGATCCTGGTCGCTGTCCCGTTTTTTGGACGCGGCTGGTGCGCGGTCTGTCCGATCCCTCTTCCGGGTGAATGGCTCCAGCGCGGCGCGATATTGGCTCCTCCGGATAAAAAACCAAAGTGGCTCAACCGGCGCTGGCCCGGCGCATTTCGAAATATTTGGCTGCAGAATATCTCTTTCCTTTTGCTGGCTTTATTCAGCAGCGTACTCCTGACAACCCCAAACATCACTGGAATCGTTCTGGCTGCCATGTTGTTTGCAGCGATCGGCTTGAGCATCGTGTTCGAGCGCCGTTCTTTTTGTCGCTATCTTTGTCCCGTCGGCGGATTCATCGGGTTGTATTCCCAGACCGCGCCGTTGGAACTGCGTATCAAAGATAAGAAAGTCTGTGCCGCGTGTGAAGGGAAGCCCTGTTACAACGGCTCGGCGGAAGGCTATGGCTGCCCCTGGGATGTCTTCCCCGGCGGGCTGACCAAAAACTCGTACTGCGGTCTGTGCATGGAGTGCATCCGTACCTGCCCGTTTGATAATATCGCGGTCAACGCGCGTCGCTTCTCCGCAGATCTCGCCAGGCCTTCGGCGCGGATGGACGAAGCCTTCAAGGCCTTTATCATGCTTGGCTCTGCCATGATCTACGCGGGCGTTCTGCTCGGCCCGTGGGGGATATTGAAGGATGCGGCATACAATGTTGGAACAGGTTCCTGGTTCATGTATGCAACTGCTTTTCTGTCCATCATTTTTCTCATCATGCCATCTTTCTTTGCGCTGTGCGTGACTCGCTTTGAAAATCTCAACATCTTCAAGAAGCGTTTTGCAACTCTCTCCACCGCTCTCATCCCTCTTGGCTTGATGTTCTGGGTGGCATTCAGCCTGTCGTTCGTCCTCACGAACGCAAGTTACATTCTTGCTTCCCTTTCCGATCCTCTGGGTCTCGGTTGGAATCTGTTCGGGACCGCCAACGCGGCCTGGCAGCCTATGCTGACATCTATTCTTGCGCCTGGACAGACGCTCGCGCTGGTCGGTGGGTTGATCTGGTCGGGGCGGACCGCGCAGAAGGCTGCCAGAGAAGCAGCAGTATCGCCGATCCCTGTAATCATTTATTGTTTCGTCATCACGCTGGCGATGCTCTGGTTATTGATATGAAACGTTCCGAGTTCCTCTCACGCATTTTGGTCCTGGCAGGGATTCTCCTCGCCGTTGGTGCTCCACTGATTTTCTGGACTCGCACGCCGTTGATCCACGCGCGCATGGCGGATAAGGGCGGCTGGAATCCCGATGTCCTTCAAGCGGAGGTTGGGAAGCCACTTGAGCTTCACTTCACATCCGATGACGTCGTCCACGGGTTTGCCGTCGGGCAGCTAGACATGGAAGCAGTAGACATAGAGCCCGGTCAAGTCACCGATGTGACGCTGACTTTTGATAAGCCCGGCACCTATACCTTCTTCTACACGCGCTGGTGCGGAGTCAATCACTGGCGGATGCGTGGCACGATCGAAGTCAGTGGTCCGGCCATCGCTTCCGAAACCGCCCCAGCCATTCCCCTCTATGTGACGCTTGGCATCGATATTGACGCGCCGCATGAGATTCCTGCAATCCCCGAGAATCGGCCTTCCGCAGTAAGAGGACAGCAGCTTGCAGCCAGTTTGGATATCTCTAAATTTAGCAATCCTGATTTCTACCGCGCGAATTCGCCTTATCAAATATTCGAAGGGTTTGCTCCGACAAACTTAACAGACGCCGAAAAATGGGATGTGGTTGCCTACATCTGGCAATCGAACACAACGCCTGAGGCTCTTGCAAATGGCCAAGAGCTTTATGCTCAAAATTGTGCGGCTTGTCATGGTGAAGGTGGTGCGGGAGACGGGGTCTTTGCCGATGATCTCGCTGCCGCTGGCGAAGCATCCATGCAATCCATGAATGGCTCCATGGATATGGCAATGCAGACGCCTGCCGATTTCACAGACGCGAGGCGGGTGTTGGGCGCCAGTCCTGCCCTACTCGAAGGCAAGATCCTGCGAGGCGGCATGGGGACCGGCATGCCCATGTGGGGCTCTATCTTTACCGAAGCTCAGATTCAGGATTTGATTGCATATCTCTACTCGTTTCAGTTTGAATATCAAAAGTAAGGAGGTTGGATGGCTAAAAAGAATCAAAGATATAAAAAGCAAAACCAGAGAAAGAGTTTTCCATGGCTGTTGGTGGTGCTGGGGGGCGGATTGCTGCTCCTGGCGGCAGTCATATTTGCAAACCGCGATAGTGGCGGAACGCCCTCGATTTCCGTCGACGAGCAAAAGATGGATTACGGTTATGTCAAGTTTGGCGAGACTAGGACGATTGCAGTCAAAGTGACCAACACCGGCAATGGAACTCTGCGGTTCAAGGAACAGCCATATATCGAAGTCGTGGAGGGCTGCTGACCACCTCAACTAACCATCGGTTCGATGGTTCTCAAGCCAGGTGAAAGCACAGTCGTACAGTCCAGCGAATTCATGATGCATGAAGGCATGGATGGACCCCACAATTTTGCGGTTCATTTGAAAACAAATGATCCAAACACTTCCGATCTGGTTGTGAATGTGATCTCAGATTGGGGACCGTAGGAAGTTTAGATCAACTCAAACAACGGCGATGCTTATTCGCCGCTGTTTCGATTCTGCGTCGGGACCGCAACGCGTAACCAGTTACCCCCAAAGTAACTTACTGGCGCTCTGTGAGTTTTTCACTGAGCGCCAGTTGCGTTTAACTGGCGGGGAGAATATTTATGGTTGTTCTCCTTTTGAGTGAATTTCAATGAAAGTTTACATAGCAATCCAGTAACCCGCCACGCGCGACTGGATAGGATTGGCATGGTCATTCAGCGAGGTGACGATCTAGCTAGATGGACAGATCAGAAGCTGTCGCAATTACCTGCGATCATGAAAGGCACAAGCAGGAATGACGAATCTAAGTCTTATTGAGCTGAAAGGACATTGCCTCTATGCTGGGTCCAAAATTCATCTGTATCATCATTTGAAACGAGATACAAAAGGAATTGAACTAACGAAAAAGCCTTGCAGAAAGATCTAAATGAGGTTCCGAGAGCTATCTCTCGAGTTCTCAATGCAGCATTCAAACGCGTTCCAAGACAGCGACAGGCCGAAGGTCAGGTGGGTTTGACATTCAGCGCGAAAGAGTGATCATTTGAGTATTGTGTTTCGAAGGGCTATGGCCGACTCATTACTCCAGCAAAAACCATCACTCTCCACCCAAACCGCTAACAGATAAGAGCACTTGATTGGTTATGACAAATCTCAAAAAGGATAAATACTTCCGAAAGGTAGCTGAGCAACCTACCCCAGTTTGATTTACCATCTTCCAAAAAAGAAGTATAATGTAACAGTGGTTACATTTGGAGAAAAGAATGGATCGATCTCGTTTGACCGGAATGCCTGCCTTCACCATCATTTGGTTTGGTCAAGTCATCTCATTGATTGGGACAGCCTTATTTTCCTTTGCGATCGGGATCTGGCTGTATCAGCAAACGGGGCTGGCAACTACCTTCACGACCATGATCTTCTTTTCGAACATACCCAGAATCGTGCTCAGCCCCTTTGCAGGTGTATTGGTGGATCGCTGGAATCGCAAACTGACAATGATGGTCAGCGATCTGGCGGCCGGCATTACGACCATCATCATTCTTTTCCTGATGGGGAGCGGCTCGCTGGAAATCTGGCATTTATATGTGTTATTGGCTCTATCGAGCGCGTTTGAATCGTTTCAATTTCCAGCTTTTTCGTCATCCATTACTTTGTTGGTCGAGAAGAAACACTTCGCGCGGACCAGCGCAATGATGTCGCTGGCGGAGGAGGGCTCCCGTGTGCTGGCACCACTACTGGCGGCGGCATTAATCGTCGTGATCAAATTGGAAGGGATCA
>DATKED010000044.1:0-3179 GCA_035512375.1 Anaerolineales bacterium | reverse complement strand
TACTCTCTCCGACGGTTTGCTGTCGGCAGGTTGTATCAAGTTCGGTGAATTCACCCTCAAGTCGGGACTCAAATCTCCTATTTACATTGACCTGCGGCGGATCATCACATATCCGAAATTACTGGAACAGATCGCGCAAGCTTACCTGCCAATCCTCTCAATTCTCCAATTCTCTCGTTTAGCAGGCTTGCCTTACGCTGCGATTCCGATTGCAACCGCTATTTCTCTCGCAGGGAACCATCCCATGATCTACCCGCGCAAGGAAGCCAAATCCTATGGCACGAAAGCGGAGATCGAAGGCGAGTACCACGCGGGTGAGACAGTCGTCGTCATTGACGATCTCGCCACCACGGGCGGGAGTAAATTCGAAGCCATCGAAAAACTGACCGGCGCAGGTTTGGTCGTGAAGGATGTCGTCGTGCTGATCGACCGTCAATCCGGCGCGAAAGAGTCGCTGGCGCAGGCGGGCTATTCCCTGCACGCTGTGCTGACAATCGATCAACTGTTGGATTATTGGGATGGGAATGGGCAGGTGGATAAGGATAAAATCGAGGAGACGAGGAATTTTTTGAAACAGAATGGATAACTAATGACAAAAGTAGTTGTCAAAGAATCACCCATCAACGGTTTAGGTGTGTTTTCGTTGGGAAATATTTTAAACGGGGAGGTGGTATTGGCAATGGACGATTCACGCATCGTCACGCCCGAATTTCCGCTGGATGTAGTTAAAGGTGAATTTGAATATCATTGTGATTACTTTGTTGATCGGGTTGTCCTGATGAAATACCCTGAAAGACACATCAATCACAGTTGCGATCCCAATACATTCGTGAGAACAGTAAATGGAATTCGTTATGTGTTTGCCTTGCGACTGATCTCTGATTTGGAAGAAATCACTTATGACTACTGTATCAACGGATTTGGTGACACCTTGTGGGAGTGCGATTGCGGTAGTTCGCGCTGTAGAAAGGCCATTCACTCAGATTTCTTTCACCTGCCTTACGACCTTCAAATTGAGTATCTACCCTTGCTGGACGATTGGTATCTTGAAGAACATCAAGAAAAAGTGCAGAAGTTGTTGGAAAATGAGATGAGATGACCAAAAAATATACCTTTCCGGCCAACATCCAGAATGCAGTCGGGGCTGCGCGTTTGTGGAAAATAAGAACTCGGAGATTTCCAAAATCTCCGAGTTCTATTTTATGCCGCTGTGGATTTCACTTTCACCACATCCCAGATCACTTCAGGGTGTTTTGATGCTACTTGAAGGAGCACGCGTGCGGCGCCCTCAGGCACGCGCCTTCCCTGCTCCCAGTTTTGCAGTGTTTTTACACTAATGCCCATCAAGGCCGCAAACTCAGGCTGGGAAAGCCTATAGCCGGCACGGATCTTTTTCACGTTTGGCGTTTCGACCACAAACGTCCGCGATGGCTTTGCCTTGCCGCGTAAAATCCTCCCGCCTTCGCGGACACTTGCCACCAGTTCCTTGAACATTTCGTCTTTCATTTGAACTCCTTTTCCACAATCTCCCGCAGTTAATTTTAATTGTTGTGGCGTAAGATCATCCTTTTCGCTTTTGGGGTACATAAACAGCATCAGGATATGATCTTCAGCGACAATCCAGTAATAGATTGCTCTTACACCGCCGCGCTTGCCGCGCCCGCCCATTGACCAACGAATTTTCCGCAGACCGCCGCCATGAGGGATGAGCGCCCCCGTATCGGGATAAGCCGACAAGGCAACCTGTAGTTGGCTATATTCATCATCCGCAAGCAACGAAGTGACCTGTCTGGTAAAGACACTGGTTTCAATGAATTGCACAATTAGAGTATACGCCAATGGCGTATATATGTCAAGCCGGATTATTCACATGTTAGAATACCGCCAGCAACGGGAGCAGATATGCCTAAAAAACACACCTTCAAAGCTGTCATTCAGAATGCGGGCGGGGGCGGCGCGTTTGTGAAAGTGCCGTTCGATGTGGAGAAAGCCTTTGGTGCGAAAAAGCCCAGGGTCAAGGCGATGATCGAGGGAATCCCGTATCGCGGTATTTTGACGCGGATGGGAACGGAGCATCACCTGCTCATCATTCTCAAGGAGATACGCGAGAAGATCGGCAGGACCTTTGGCGATGAAGTGAAGATAACAGTGGAGCTGGATACCGAGCCGCGTGTAATCGAGATCTCCAAAGACTTGATGAAGGAGTTGAAGGAGGATAAGAATGCCAAAGGGTTCTTCGATAAGCTTTCCTACACCCATCAGCGGGAATATGTGATGTGGATCAACGAAGCCAAACGGGACGAGACCCGGCAGAATCGGATCGTCAAAATGATTAAGATGCTGAAGGAAGGCAAAAAAGCTCGTTAACACGTTTGGTCTCGATACATCCCGCGACGCGTCGACTTCCACTTCGCCTTCGCTCAGTGTCCGCGCAGCGCGGCGGGACTACTCGACCACCGAGGAAGAAATCATGGAACTAAAACAATACCTCGAACAACTTTACGACTACAACTACTGGGCGAACAAGCGCTATCTCGCCGTTGCAGAGACTCTCACCGAGGAACAGCTCTTCCGCAAGCAGGGGCACTCATGGGACAGCGTTCTCGCAGTATTCGTCCATATGATGAGTTCCGAGCGGATGTGGCCCCAGCGCTGGTCCGGCGAAAAGGCGGAGTTCCTCAATGCAAAGGATTTCCCGACGATTGTCTCTGTCCGCGAATACTGGGTGGATGTGGAGAAGAACATGCGCGGCTTCATCGCAGAACAAACTGAAACCAGCCTGCTGCGCGATGTCACCTACACCAACCCCAAAGGTGAGACGTTCACCCTGCCGTTGTGGCAGATGATGGTCCAGCCGCCGAACCACAACACGCATCACCGCGGCGAACTGGCAGCGATGTTCGCCTTGATGGACGTGCCGCACCCCGAAGAGGAGATCGTGCAATATTTTCTGGACAAGAGCGGGCAGAAACGTTTTTAACCACAATGGGCACGAAGGAACACAAAGGAAACCTTTTGATATGCCAAAGGCGGCGGCTTGAGCATGATGTATAAAATCCTCTGCCCGCTTCTCTTTCGGCTTGACCCTGAAACCTCTCACCAACTCACACTCCAATTGTTATGCATTGCGGGGAACTTTCCACCTTCCAATTGGTTTCTTGCAAAACTTTATCAGGCAG
>DATKED010000043.1:0-6661 GCA_035512375.1 Anaerolineales bacterium | reverse complement strand
TGGTTTAATTTCTCAAGAATAGAATATGTCGTTATTATTATGATTTTAATTGTGATTGCTGTATTCGGTTTCCTGCAGGGAGTAGGAAGCGGGATTGTGGCGGCGGTGATCTTGTTCGTCGTCAGTTACAGTAGTGTGAGTGTTACTAGGCATACATTATCCGGAGCCGAACTTCAGAGCCGCTTCACGCGCAGCCCCAATCAACGAAAGGAGCTGCACGAACAAGGCCAGAAGACGTTTATTCTACAACTACAAGGATTTATCTTTTTCGGCACCGCACATAAATTACTGGAGCAAGTCCGTGGGCGTGTTGAAGACCTCAAACAACCCCTCCTGCAATTTCTGATTCTAGATTTTTCAAAAGTCAGTGGGCTTGACTCAACTGCTCTGCTTAGCTTTTCTAAAATGAAGCAGATCCTGCAGAACCGCAAGACCACCATTCTGGTCACTGGCCCTTCTGCCGAAATTCTGAAGCAGCTCGAAAAAGGTGATTTTGTTTCAAAAGACTTCGATACAGCAACAGCATTTCCTGATTTGGATCATGGACTGGAGTGGGTGGAGAACAAAATATTAAATACCGTAAGCGAACAGCAGGAACAGAACATTTCCTTGAAGGATATGTTCCATCAACTCCTACCCGATGAAACCCACCTGAATGATCTGTTCAGGTTCCTTGAAAAGAAAGTGGTGAAAACCGGGGATTATCTAATGCGTCAGGAAGATGCTCCTGATCATATTTATTTTGTCGAAAGTGGTCAGGTCACAGCACAGTTGGAATATCCGAATCAGGCTCCAGTACGACTCGAAACGATGAAGTCCGGACGCGTGATTGGCGAGCTTGGTTTTTATCTGAGACAAAAGCGGACCGCCGCAGTCATTGCAGACGAACCCAGCATTGTCTATTTTCTCTCTGCAGAGAACCTTGCCCAAATGGAACAGAGCTCGCCTCAGGTTGCATCCTATTTCCATCAGTTAATTGTCCAGTTAATGGCAGAAAGAACCACGCACTTGATCCGCGCTGTAGCCGCGCTTGAAAAATAACGATTTCTCTATCATCACATGAATAATTCTTCATGACCTTGCACATCCACTTCATCCTGGATCGTCTGGACTTGGGCGCGTGGAAAATCATTGCCTGACTACGCCAGCAGATCAGCGCTCTTTGCGGACATCTATGGTATCCACCCTTGATCGAGGACTGGCGTGATTCGCGGCGACATTTGTAATGCCGATATTATTGCGGAGCAGAACGTGTCGTTGTTGATTCTCCCAGAGGAATATCATTGCAAAATTTTGAAAAAGCAAAACAGTACGCCCTGCAACGTTTGGAGACTGAGTTATCATCGGGTCTTTTCTACCATGATCTGATGCATACGACCAATGATGTGGTCCCAGCAACTGAGAAGTTGGCAAAAGGTGAGGGCATCAAAGGAGAGTCCCTGGATCTGCTGTTGACCGCTGCATGGTTCCATGACCTAGGCTTTATTGAAGGCCGGGCTGGCCATGAAGCAATGGGAGCACGTATCGCTTCAGAAGTTTTACCAGGCTTGGGCTTCAGAAATGAACAGATCCAGACTATCAGGAACCTCATCATAGCCACAGTCCTCCCGCAATCTCCACAGACCATTCTTGACCAGATCATGGCGGATGCCGATCTGGATGTGCTGGGACGTGATGACTTCATGCTCCGGAATGGCAATCTACGCCGCGAGCTTGCAGCCTTTGGCCAGGAATTTACCGACTTGCAATGGTTTTCGGATCAGTTAAGATTTCTGGAGACCCATGCGTATTTCACCGCATCGGCGCGGGCGTTGCGGGATGCAGGTAAGGCAAAGAATGTTGCTGCACTGAAGAAGAAGCTGGAAGAGATTAAGTAATAAATTGATAAGTCCGCAATTGTCCGCGCCAGCTTAAGGATACGATGATACGCCCGCGCCGACAGATTGAGCTGGCTCATTGCCGCCCGCATCAGGCTTTGACCGTCTTCCGGTAACTTGCTGAACTGCCGGATCTCGCCCACAGCAGATTTGCCCTGGGATGCTTGGCAGAGGAAAATGCGAAGTTTACAGGTTTCGGGCATCAAATCCGTTGTATAATCCGACAAACTCATCCAATTTTTCACAAGCAATAACATAGGCATTAAGGTTTGGAGTGTATTATTTTTGGGGCGAAACCGTGAACCACTGTACAAGTTTCCCCGAAAATGCGTGATACATCGTTAGCGCGAAGAATATTGTATATTCCAAGCAGGAAGAAATCGAATAATAAGATCACTTCGATAATTACTTAAACAAATATTCTAATGCATTCTGATCAGAAAGAATTTATGATGGAGCAATACGATGTTTTCATTTCCTACAGTCATGCCGATACTCAAACCATGACGCATGTGAGAGACCATCTACGAACATTAGGCATGCGTATTTGGACCGATGAAGGCATCGTGCCCGGGACTCAAAACTGGCAGATTGCGATCGAGCAAGCTTTACGCACCGCTCGTGCAGTCGTTGTTTTGCTCAGTCCTGATTCATCTAAGTCCCTGTGGGTTCGAGAGGAATTGGGATTTGCGCAAAATCTTGGGAAAAAAGTCTATCCATTATTAATTAAGGGCGATGAAACGGATGCAATCCCCTTTGGTTACAGTAAAGCACAATGGATAGACATTAGGAGGAGTGAACTTATTGAACCGGGTTTAGAAAAATTGTACGTTGCATTGCAAAAACAGAATACCCTCGAAGTGAATCTGCTATCCCAGCCTGGTAATTCCAAAGGGCTCACATCGGGGAGGTATTCCAAACGATTTAAGATACTGATTTTTGTAGTGTCAACGAGTGTCGTTGCATTGATTGTTGTTGCTACTTTCCCCAACCTATTTCAATTTGACAACAAACCTATGACCTTTATCAAATCCGGCTCTTTCTATATGGGAAATGATGAGGGGACAGCCGATCAAAAGCCCGCCCGGAATGTTTACCTTGATAGTTTCTGGATTGATACATTTGAGGTTACAAATGCTGAATACCAGGTGTTCGTTGAGGAAACAAATCACCGACCTCCTGATCACTGGAACAATGGTGAGTACTCACCTGGACATGAACACCATCCTGTAATTGGTGTAACTTGGACTGATGCGAAACAATTCTGTGAGTGGAATGGAGCCAAACGGCTACCAACAGAGGCTGAGTGGGAAAAAGCCGCAAGAGGCACAGATCGACGAAAGTGGCCTTGGGGTGATTCTTGGACTGATGAAATTGCGAATACGTTCGAGGCAAAAATCAACTTCACTAGCCCTAGAGCGAATTCCATTTTGATTTCCGATAAAGATCGGTTAGACTTTCGGTCATGAAACCCTATTCCCAAGACTTACGTGAACGAGCGATTGCGGCCTTAGAAGCCGGAAAAACGCAAGCGGAGGTTGCAGCACAATTCAGCATCCATAAATCGACGTTGGAAAAGTGGTGGTACCGCTGGCGCGACACGGGAAGTTGTGCGGCGTTGCCACTCAGCCATGGTCCCAAGCGGACCCTGCAAGCCGCCGAGAGTTTCATTCGTGCTGAAGTCAAAAAGCGACCGGATGCTACGCTCCCCGAGTTGTGTGAGCGGGTCAAGGAAGTCGAAGGCTTGGAGGTGAGCCCAAGCATGATGTGTCGGGAACTGAAGCTTTTGAACTTGCCGCGGAAAAAAAGTCGCTCCACGACAGCCAACGCGAGACGCCGCGGGTAAAAGCCTTGCGACAGGACTTCCAAACCCGCTTTGTGGAAAACTTGGGCAAGTTGGTGAAACGGCTGAAATTCCTCGATGAAAGTGGGGCCCATTTGGGCTTGACCCGCCTGTGCGGTCGAGCGGCGCCTGGGCAGCGGGTCGTGGAAGCTACCCCCGGTTATTCGGGCCCTCATTACACCCTCGTTGCCACGCTGGGGTGGCAGGAAGTCACCGCCCCGTGGATCTTCGAAGGTTCCATCAACAGCATTGCCTTTGAAGCCTATGTTCGCTCGCAGTTGCTCCCGACCTTGCGCCGGGGTGACATCCTGGTGATGGATAACTTGTCGGCCCATACCGGAGAAACCATTCGTCAACTGATTGAAGCCCAAGGTGTACGCGTGGAATTCCTGCCGCCTTATTCGCCGGACTTCAACCCGATTGAATTGTGCTGGTCGAAAGTCAAGGCAGCTTTGCGGACCGCCAAAGCTCGCACGTTGGACGCCTTGCTGGATGCCGTAGCCACAGCCTTGCGCTCGATCTCGTTCACGGATATTCAAAACTGGTTCGCTCATTGTGGCTATGCCTTATCGTAAATCGTTTAGGAATTCGCTCTAGGGGGGATTTCCCTGGGGACAAGAGCCCATATGGGGTCATGCATATGGCAGGGAACGCTCATGAATGGGTTAACGATTGGTATTTGGAAGATTACTATTCAAAGGCTACATCGCAAAATCCCCCCGGACCGAACTCAGGAACTTATAGAGTTGTTAGGGGCGGCGCGTCTTGGCTCGGAAAAGATCAAGCAACAACATACTACCGATTGGGGATCTATCCGCCCGATTTCCCGTATCCCGTTACAGAACGTATTACTTCCCCTACAGCAATCATCGGGTTCCGGTGTGCGTGTGACGACTGCAACTAAAATGATCAGTTACATACATGAATAAGGAGTCTGTAAAAATGGATAAGTCAAATATCGTAACCAATCACATTATTCCAGGAATCGAAGTAGCCCCTGTGCCAATAGGACTGGTAGCTACTGACGAATTCAAAACGCCAGACGAGGTTTTAGATGATGCTGTGAAAATAGGCAACCAACTTGGCGCAGATTGGATCGTTGGCTTTAATCTCCAGAGCCAGCAAACCGAAGTTCGCGCTAATCGCACCTGGTCAGGTTTTGGTACTGCCGTAAAGCTCAATTTATAATACTGGGCAAGCGCACAATTGAAAAGATAGTCAAGCTTCTTTCCAAATACATATCTCTACGCATATCCTGCCCGACTCAGCCTCCGGCATATTGAAAAGATTTTGTTGCGTGGCGCGAGCTGCCGTCTTGTGCATCACCCCAACAAAGGCTCACAGCTCTACTGGTGGTCAGCGATACAGTAAATACGTGTAACATCGAGAGACTCTTCGATACTCTCAAGATGTCAAGTAGGGAGCAAGCCAGTAACGTTTTCCGGCGCCCAGGGAACCAGCCATAAGGCAATTATGTCCTCCAGCCGCCGCAACTTCGAGAGCGCGCTTGACGTGTTCCTGTCCTTTGATCTCACTGAAATCAGTCGGGACAAACAGCGGTTCAAGCTCGGCACAGCAAGACTGATAAGGTTCAATTAAATGGCGGCCCGACAGGTGCTGGTAAAGATCCGCAAGCGATTTGACGGGGATGATCTCCAGGTCCGGGATCAGCGCGGCTTCGGGCGCATCTACCTAGGGCACGAACATCCGCTTGAATCCATTGGCGCGCGCTGTGGCCGCCATCGGCAGCACTCCGCGTGTGTGACGGACAAGCCCATCGAGGGAAAGCTCTCTGCTCGGCGTGGGTCTCTGACCCCGCTGAGTTATGACCAGAGGACTCCCCATTCTTAGATTAACGTGAATAATGTTTAAGCGGAGAGCAAACCAGTCGGAAACAGGTTCAAAGAGGGCTTTTTGGGCTGATGACAATAAGCGATCAAGCCGGCAATGATATTGACGAAGCAGTTCATCGGGCTGCGGTGACGGGTATGCTCAATTTGCGAGAAGTTTTTGAATTGATCCACGATACTCTCGATGATGGCACGTTTTCTCAAAAGCAGTTTGTCCATCAAAGGCAGCAAGCGGTTTTTCATGTTCTTTCTCAGTTTGGTAATGAGCTGGACACCAAAGGTATCCAGGAGTTGTTCAAACAACGCCTGAGAAATGTAGCCACGATCAGCGATCAACTTGCCAAAGAGGCGTTTGGATAAGGCTAGAACCGGTTCTCGATCATCAACATTCCCAGATGTGATCTGGCACGCCAAGAGTTCACCACAATAATTGACAACCAGATGCAGCTTAAACCCATAAAACCAGCCCATCGATCCCTTGCCGCGCTGGGCAACTCCGGCAAAAACCTTGTGATTGTGGATGCGATGATTGTCACACACCATCAGGGCTGAGGAGTCAATGAAGGAAATCCCGCGACAGCCGCCGTACACCCTCTTCAAATAAGCACATAACGGGCCCAGGACAGATGGCATCAAGATCACAAATCGTTCGTAGCTGACCAAGTTCGGAAATTCTGCTCTCAAGTGTTGGCAAACATGATCCGTGTAATAGGTCTTGAAGTCTCGATAGCGAGACTGATGAAAGTGAATAATGATCGTCATGATCTCGCTCACACTCAATTGTCCTGCTCGGCGGCGTTTTTTGCTGCCATCCTGCATGAGTTTTTGTTCCCAGAAAGGCAAAAAGACTTGGCAAAAATCGTCTACATTCACAAACAATTCGAGTAAACTGTCCATGGCAGGGCTCCTCCGGGCATTCTTTTTGGCTCGCACCTAAAGTTTACCCAATGAGCCCTGCTCTTATTCATTATTCACGTTAGATTAGCTCAACATTAACTTCGGACGGTATTGGAGTGCCTCTGCCAGATAGACGGACCCGATCTCCTCACACCCCGCTAAATCTGCAATCGTGCGCGCCAGCTTGAGGATGC
>DATKED010000042.1:0-11087 GCA_035512375.1 Anaerolineales bacterium | reverse complement strand
AACGGTATCTTTTTGGTCGATATAAGCGTTGACAAGGATTCCGGCAAATTGCTCCACGAACCCGAGATCCTCACTCGTGGATTTGTCTCCCCGGAAGAAGCAGAAACACTCCTGCCGGAAGTCCGCGAACGTGTGCTTCAGGCATTCAACGGTGGGGGAGTAAGCAACGAAAGAGACATCCTCAACACCATCAAGAGCTATCTGCACCAGGAAACAAAACGCAGACCAATGGTCTTCATAACATTGAGCAAGTCATAAGAGAAACGTAAAGAATACTCCTGGTAATCTGCGCGTGCACCACGCTGTAAGAATAAAAATATTCATAAGTCGTCTCCTCACGGGACACATGCATCAAGCGCTCAGTTACGCAGGATCACCGCCTATTTGAAAATTGTCGAAGTCACGCGCCACGACCGTATTGGGAAAGACGGAGCGAGCCTGCGCCAGTACATCCTTTGCGCGGTAGCGGCGCGAGATATGGGTCAGGATCAGTTGCTTGATGCCTGCGCGGACGGCCAGTTCCGCCGCATCCCTTGCCGTCAGGTGTGAGAAGCCGCGTGCCATATCCACTTCTTTGTCGACGTAGGTGGATTCGATCACGAGCGCGTCGGCGTCCCGAACGGTTTCGACCAGGTTGTCGGTGCGACCTGTATCGCCAACAATCGCCAGTTTCGCGCCCTTTTGAAGGGGTCCACGCTTATCGCCGGAAGAGGCGCGGCGATCTTTCTCTTCAAACAGATAGCCCAGACAGTCAACCCCGCGATGGGTCACCGGAAACGCAGTGACGCGCAAATGGTCTGCTTCAAAGAAGGTGCCCGGAACAATCTCACGGAAATGCAACGGCATGGGCGCCTGCTGCCCGCGCAGGACCACATCATTGACCAATGGGCGAACCCGCTCCAGCGTGTATTTGCCGCCAAATATTTCAAGTTCCTTGATGGGTTCATCGTGCCGAAAGGCACCGACCAGACCACCCAGACCCAGAATATGGTCGAGGTGACCATGTGTGAGCAGGATGCGCTTGATCTTTTCAAACTCAGTTTCCGATTTCCGGATCTGGCGTGTTGTGCCCTCTCCACAATCCACCAGAAAGTGGAGATCGTTATGCTTCACGATGAGCGCAGAAAGTCCCCGTTGTGCAGAGGGTGCTGAGGCGGATGTCCCTAAAAATAAGACTTCGATCAAAGACACTCCTTCGAGAGTTGGTTATTTTACTTTACAAGTCAGGTCATTCTTTCTCAAGTGATCATTTCATGAGTTGTCACTGGATGTCACACGATTTTCCCACCCCAACAACGTCCTTCTGCTTTCGAGGAATTGTTGGTGCGACCAGAATTTCATCAATGTGTGTCACTCAAACCTCATGCCCGTGAAAAGCATCCAGGGTGGAAACATCTTCGGGCTATGGAACCGGATCTGGCCGCCTCTCGAAGGCAATCCCATCATAGCATATCTCACCGATCCATCCCGCCGACCCTACTCCCATCCACAACACCAAATCTCAGCTTAAGGGGGATGCTGGGGACCCTACACTCCCCCGGCGCCTTGACCCTCTCATCAGACCCAACGATGATGGACGGCATCAACATCCGAAGGGGACATTCGCCGCAGATACAACCCCCTCCTTTTGTCCTGCGGGCACGCTACGCAGTCCCCCAAATACGACAATGAAAAATGGAGGCACATTCAAACGGGTCAGCGAGACAGTGCCGAGCAGCGGTAAGTAAACTGGAAAGTCTTTTGCTGATAGGTTGAAGCAAACTAGTTTCAGGCCTGTCTATTCATGTACTTGTGGAATTTGATTTGCAAAACTGAAAAGCCTGCGCAACATGCGGGGGAGATTTTCAAACGTTTTCCTTTAAAATACAATTAATTTATACCAGGATGACCACAGGATCACCACAGGATGTCTGGAGCATAGTCTTTTCCTCTCCTTACCTCACCTTACCCTCCCGACGCCTCGGGAACGCCTCCTGCGGCGTCAACGAAAAAGAAGGAACCATGCCAAGAGTCAGACTCAACCCATTGATCGAAAAAATCCACGGAACCATGTACGATGTGGTGTTCAAACGATCGCCGAAAGGGAATATGATCGTCACGAAGCGCCCCGATATGTCCAACGTGGAATGGAGCAATGCCCAGAAAGCACAGCGGGAACGCTTCAAGCAGGCAACCACCTATGCCAAATCGGCACTCGCCGAGCCAAAGCTGCGTGCCAGGTACGAGAACCGGGCAAAACGGCAGCACAAACGCGCCTGGGATGTGGCCATTTCCGATTACTTCCACGGGAAAGATCTGCTCGCAAAGAAATAGGCACCCTCCCCCAAATATGACATAAAGACTTTGGATGTTCCAGAAGAGTTCACCTGTCATGTTTGGGGGTCCGCATGCTTTGCGTGCTTCGCTTAAGCTGTCCGTAGGAGAGAGAGGGTCTAACTGGCAAGACCATCGGTCAAGATGTCGGCTTGGTCAGGAGACCTACGCCGAGCGTTGCGGAGGCAGGAAGACCTTCGCCGAGCCAGCCACTTGCCGGCGCCTGGCACAAAATTCTCAATAGGATCGAATGATAAACTCCATAAAGCGGAGTAAAATAGTGTAGTTCAATTCACTCTGGAGGAGAGTACTATGGCGAATAACGGGCAGCGCATGGATGGGGAAGTCTATTACCCATCCGAGGAAGTGATCGCTCAGGCAACCCTGAAGGATTGGGATGCCACGACGGCGAGAGCTCTGAATGACCCGCAAGGCTTTTGGGCGGCGGAAGCGGAGGAGCTGGAGTGGTTCCAGAAGTGGGACAAGGTGCTGGATGATTCCAATAAGCCATTCTTCCAGTGGTTCACGGGGGCGAAGGTAAACATCGTTCATAACTGCATTGATCGTCATCTCAAGACCTATCGCAAGAACAAGCTGGCTCTCATCTGGGAAAGCGAAGATGGCAAGCTGCACCAGACCTATTCCTATTACGCCATGAACCGCGAAGTCAGCCGCATGGCAAACATCATCAAAGCCATGGGCATCACCAAAGGGGAGCGTGTCACCATCTACATGGGACGCGTACCTGAGATCGTCTTTGCCATGCTGGCGTGCGCCAAGATCGGCGCGGTCCATTCGGTGGTGTTCGGCGGCTTCTCGGTCGATTCCCTGCAGGGCCGCATCGACGACAGCCAGTCCAAGCTGATCATCACCATGGATGGCAGTTACAACAACGGGAAAGTGGTCGAGCTCAAGCGCACGGTGGATGAGGCGCTCAAACGCTGCCCCTCCGTGGAGAATGTGATCGTCGTCAAACGGATCGGGCATGACGTTCCCATGGAAGCCGGGCGCGATCACTGGTATCACGACATGCTGGCGCTCCCCATCGCCAACGGGAAATGCGCCACCGAAGTGATGGACGCCGAAGACCCGCTCTACATCCTGTACACGTCCGGTTCCACCGGCAAGCCGAAAGCCATCGTCCACACCCACGGCGGCTACATGGTGGGCACATACACCACGCTCAAGTATGTGTTTGATCTCAAGGATGAAGACCGCTGGTGGTGCGCCGCAGACCCGGGCTGGGTGACCGGTCACTCGTACATCGTCTATGGTCCCCTGCTCAACGGCGCGACCTCGTTCATGTTCGAAGGCGGACCCATGTTCCCCTACCCGAACCGCTGGTGGCAGTGCGTGGAACGCTATGGGATCACGATCCTGTACACCGCCCCGACCGCCATCCGCGGGCTGATGCGCTTCGGCGAAGCCTGGCCCAACAAGCACGATCTTTCCTCCTTGCGATTGCTGGGTTCCGTCGGTGAGCCGATCAATCCCGAAGCCTGGAGGTGGTACCACCGCGTCATCGGCAAGGAGAAATGCCCGATCATGGATACCTGGTGGCAGACCGAGACCGGCATGTTCATGATCACGCCGACTCCCACCGTCCCGCTCAAACCCGGCTCGGGCACTCGTCCGTTCTTCGGGCAGGAAGCTGAGGTCGTGGACGAACAGGGAAATCCTGTCCCGGATGACACCGAGGGGTATCTCGTGTTGAAGAATCCGTGGCCCTCCATGCTGCGCACCATTTACGGCGACCCCGACCGTTACGTGAGCCAATACTGGTCGAAGAACCCGGGCAAATACACCACCGGCGACTCTGCCAAACGTGACAAGGACGGTTACTTCTGGATCATCGGCCGCGTGGACGATGTGATCAAGGTCAGCGGTCACAGGCTCGGCACCGCCGAAGTGGAATCAGCGCTTGTCAGTCATCCCGCCGTTGCCGAAGCCGCAGCGATCGGCTTGCCGCACGAAGTCAAAGGACAGGCGATCCACACCTTTGTCCTTCTACGCTCAGGGTTTACCGGTTCGCCCGAATTAGCTGAGGAATTGCGCCAGCACGTTGCCACGCACATGGGACCGATCGCACGCCCCGAGGATGTCAAGTTCCTCGATAAGCTTCCCAAGACCCGCTCCGGCAAGATCATGCGGCGCGTATTGAAAGCCAGGGCGCAGGGACTGCCTGAAGGAGACATCAGTACGCTGGAAGAGTAAGAACCAAAAGCCTTGCGAAGGTTAGTATCAACCAGACCCCGCTGGTCGAGTAGTCCCGAATGTTCTTGGAGGGGCATATCGAGACCACAAGTTCCAGGATAATTTTCGCTGTCCTGCAACCTGGGAGTCTCGACACCTGCACTCGATTTGCTGGGCAAACGATTTGTAAAGCAAATCGTGCGGTGCCAGTGTACGGCAGACCGCTGCGTAGAACGCCTACTCAACCAGCGAAAAGACTTCAGGCTGAGGACCATGGTCCTCAGCCTGCTTTTTATTGCAGCAGCATTTCTTGCACTTTTGGAAAGTCCATTTCAGAGAGCGCACACTATAATCTGGCGAACATTATACGTATGGGAGTGCCTACCAGTATAAAGTGACTGCCAGGCACTCCCAACTCTATTGAGGAGAAACATTATGAAGCGTTTACGTTTTCTTGGAAATGAAATCATTCTCGGCACGCTGATCGCCCTCTTAAGCATATTCACCGCTTTCGCCAGCTGGCAGGGCTCCATCGCGGACTCAAAGCAGAGTGAGCACGAACTCCAGGCAATGCAGCACCTGAACGATGGCAACGCCGAATATATTAGCGCCAACCAGTTCATCGTTTATGATTACAACATGTATGATGGCTGGTACACCACCAGCGACCCGGACCTGGAGACCTATTACCAGAACAGCTATTCTGAAGCGCTTCAGAATGCCATCGCGGCCGATCCTGACAACATCTTCAGTGAGCAATATTACGATAGCATGTACGCCTCGGCTTACGAATACTGGGATGACTTCGCCACCGCCTCTGAGATCGCCGGGCAATGGAATAATCGAGGCGACGATCTTCAACTCGTGATGCTCATTATGGCTCTCGGGCTCGCATTCGCAGCCTGGGCATCCCTGCTCAAAGAGGAAAGCAACATGCGGCTGTGGTTCTCCGCCTTCGCCATCATTACTCTGGTCGCCGGTGTGATCACTTACCTGGGCGTGCCGCCAGGGCCCCTCTAGGATCATGCACTTCCGTTCTGGGCTGCAGCGAAACAGACCTGCCTTTTTGAGCAGGTCTGTTTCGCTTATAATTACCCCTATGGGAACGAACGAGTATGAAAACCAGATCCTTCAATGGCGCGCCAGGAAATTTAATGATCTCGTTGGTGAGAATGGCTGGCTGGCGCTGGCGGGGTTGAGCTGGTTGAAGCCTGGCAGGAATCTGGTGGGCTCGAACCCCATGTGCGAGGTCGCCCTGCCGGAGCGTGCCCCAACATTTCTTGGCGTCATCGGACTCAAGGGAAAGATCGTTCGGTTGCAAGTGGCAGACGGAGTCCAGGTGCAGGTCAATGGCAAGCTGGTGCAGAAAGCCATTCTCAAGTCCAGCAAGGAAGCAAAGCCAAGCTACATCACCTGGAACGATATGCGCATGGTCCTGCATGAACATGCCGGAAAATATGCCATCCGCATTTGGGATAATCAAAGACGACGAGGCTTTACCATTCCATTATTAAAGTGGTTCCCCATCAACAAACAATTCCGTTTTAACGCACGTTACACGCGCTACCCGGAACCCAAACTAGCTGAACAACCCGACATATTTGGCGATACCGTCGAAGACCGCATGGATGGATATGTCACGTTTCATTACGAGCGCAAAGCTTATAAGCTCGATGCCACGGAAGTAAAAGACCAAAAGTTGTTCATCAAATTCAGAGACCTGACCAGCAGCAAGGAAACGTATCCGCCGAGCCGCTATCATTACACCGAGCCGCTAAAAGATGGCAGGGTGGTGCTGGATTTCAATTATTCATACAGTCCGCCGTGCGCGTTCACAGAGTATGCAACCTGCATCTTTGCACCGCAACAAAATTACCTGCCCTTCCGTGTGGAGGCAGGGGAAATTTATCGCGGATGACAACTCGCTATTGATAGCCACAGAGAGCTTGAGAAAAGCTCCGATAACTTTGTGGATCCCTCATTTGAGGAATAGCAGCCTCGTAACAAAACTGTAAATACCCAATCTGGTCGATTGGGTATAATCACATCATGGCAAACGATGAATACCAACAAAGCATCCTCAAATGGCGACAGGAAGTGGATAACAATCTGCGCCGTGAAAATGGCTGGCTTGCGCTGGCGGGTTTGTTCTGGCTTCGGAAAGGCATCAACCTGATCGGTTCCGATCCTGAAAGCGATATTCTCCTGCCCAAACGTGCACCCGCGAAACTTGGTACATTTGATTTCGATGGCAACAACGTCACATTAAACGTTGAAGCGAGCCTGCCGGTTGAAGTCAATGGCGTGGCAAGCACATCCGCACTGCTCGACGCAGACCAGGAAGATGTGCCCAGCTTCATCACATTCAGTGATATGCGGCTGGTTGTCGTTCGCCGTTCAAAGGGGGTAGGCATTCGCGTGTGGGATAACGCAAGGGAGGAACGCAGTCTCTTCCCCAGCCGGCAATGGTATCCTGTTAATGAGGGGTTCCGCATCCCCGCCGCTTATACCCGCTATGAGACCCCAAAAGTGGTGAAAATGCCCGATATCCTCGGTGCCATTCTCGATGAACCCATGCAGGGGTTTGTTTCGTTTGAATTTAATGGAATGCCATACGAATTGATGGTCGAGGAACTTCCAGACCGCCGCCTCTTCATCCAATTCATGGACCTGACCAACAGCGAGCAAACGTATCCGTCAGGGCGTTATCATTACACCGACGCGCACGACAACGGTAAGGTATTTCTTGACTTCAACAAGGCATATAGTCCGCCCTGCGCGTTCACGGAGTTTGCCACTTGCACCTTCCCGCCGCAGGAAAATCGCCTGGAGGTCGCGATCGAAGCCGGAGAGATCTTTCCGGGTGAACGACACTGAGCATAAAACAAAAGCCGACTTGTTCAAAAGTCGGCTTTTGTTTTCAATGGGAGCTCTCAACCGGTCATAAGTCTTGTAAAAAACTCCGGCACAAAGAAGCCTCCGATGCCAAATCCCCATTTCAGAACACAACAAGTAATGAAGATCGCCACACCCAGACCGATGATGAAATAATCACGCGGAGCGTAATGGAGTTCCTTCAGCCAGGTGCGGGGCTTCGTGCCAAAAGCACGCAGATCCATCGCATCGATCACTTCCTCGCCTGTCACTGTGGATTGCATCACAACCGGTATGACCAACGGTGCAAGACGCTGGATGCGCGCAACAACGCCGCCCTTCAACTTATCCATTTCATAGCCGCGGGCGCGCTGCGCATCCATGGTAATGATCAGATCACGCGCAAAGGTTGGCAGGAAACGAAATGCCAGGTCCATGGTGAAAGATATTTTGTCTGATACGCCCATGCGTCTGAATGCGGTCCCGTAGATGTTCGGGTCGAGGGTGTAGGGCAGCGGGATGGCAAGGAGTGCCATCGTCAACATGCGCGGGATCTGGTTGAGTGCAAACCAGATCTTCGATACGGTGATAGGCACTTCCCACCCCAGGCGGTCGATAATTGGAACGTAGAATACAACAGGAGAAGCAATATCCGTCACCGAGGAAGGACCGCCGCGCCCTGAGATCATCCCATTCAATCCAACAATGAAAAACACCAGAAAGATGATGTAAAACCACGCCCGCCGAACGTCCTTCCACTCGATCCGTGCCATCAAATACTGGGTCAGAGAAATAAGGAAGAGCGGAAGGATAATGCGGTAATCCCAGATCTCGGGAATGGTCAGTGCAGCAATGATGCACGCCATGAAGATAAATCTGGTGCGTGGATCCAGGCGCTGGATGAACGTGTTACGCGGACGGTACTTCCAGGAGACAAGCATTCGTTAGCGGCCTCTCCGTGCTGCAACTGCGGCAAAGGCGATCATCAGGATCGGCACGAGAACGATGGTCACCAAGAAATTGCCGAGGAAAGCCGGGACGAAATACCCAACCAGCGCGGTATTTAAGTCTATACCGCCAACGAACATTTCCGTCAGCGAGGCGAACAACATGCCGACGATGATGCCGAGTGTTCCCCAGCCAACCACCTTCAGGATGTCTGCACGGGCGCGGAAGTCGTTGATGGCAGCCATCACAAGACCAGCCACCATGCCCATCAAGCCGTTGCCCACGCTCCAGTTCCAGTAAACACCCCAGCCTGTCAGCATGTCGCCGAGCGTGTTGCCGATGATGCCAGCCAACAAGCCGACCCATGGTCCGTATGCAGCGCCGAAGAAGATCAGCACGGCAACTGCCGGGCGGAAGGAAACGTTCCCTGCTGCCGGAAGCGGGAAGATGTTCGTCGCCCACGAGAACACACCATAAAGCGCCGCACCTATGGCTCCATACACCACCTGACGTGTACCAAACTCCCACGTACTAGCTCTGTCATTCATTTCTTCTCTCCTTTTAGAAATCTGAATAGGGGCTGACCCATTCTTAATAACCCTGCACGGGTGTATAGGTTACAGGGACAAAGCCATCTGATCATGCCATTGCGAGCGGAGCGGAGAGGCACACGCCCTTGCACCGATATCACTTATTTCATGCATACGCGGCTAATGCCTCGGCGGTGAGAAACCGTTTTGTACGCGGGAGCAACTCCAGGTTAAGGCGTAGCAGCGAGGTTGGACGGACGCGGTAGCGCTTCAGCAGGTCAAAATCCCTGAGTACTTCTTCCGGCGTGCCATCTGCAACAATATGCCTGTCGCCAACCAGCAGAACTCGATTCGCATACGTCACGGCAAGGTCGAGATCATGTGTGATAAATAGCGTCGCCGCAAAATTCGCTGCAACCAGTGATTGCGATCCATCTGCCGCAGGATGGCACATTGCGTCCATGAAGTGAGTGTAATTTGCATAATCCTGCCCGGCGGTCGGCTCATCCATGATCATGATCTTCGATTGCATCGCAAGCACCGCGGCAATGGTGGTACGTTTTTGCTGACCGAAAGAAAGACCGAGCGGGGGATATTCTTCGAGTCCCTTCAAATTGACGGTTGACACGCTTTCGATCACCGCGTTTTCCATCACATCTTTTTTGAAATCCAGATTTTTGGGACCAAACTCCAACTCTTCGCGTACAGTCGGCGCGAAGAGCATGTGCGTGGGGCTTTGAAAGACATAACCGAGCATACGGGCGATCTGTGCGATACTCAGGCTGCGTGTGTCCTTACCTTCGATCAGGACGCGCCCCTTGGTCGGCTTAAGCAAACCGATGGCATGCTTGACCAGCGTGGATTTTCCCGCGCCGTTCGGACCCAGCACAGCGATCAAATCGCCGCGCTGGATGGTGAGATTGACTTCCTGTAAGATCCATGGCGTCTCATCGCTGTAGCGAAAATCCACGTTCTCGAAGACGACAAGCGGCTCGCCTCGTCCGGCACTTGGGATCGGTTCCGTTTTCTCCATCTTCTCCCCCATTTGCCGGACGCGTTTTACCACCCACTCCGCCGGGAGCTTTACCTCGCGGTGGTTGATTTCGGTCGGCAGATCTCTAATGGAACCCAGATACTTTACCTGCCCGACTTCCATATAAAGTAGACGGTCTGGGCGCGCCACGATGGCATCTTCCACGCGATGCTCGATCAACACAACCGTTTTACCTTCATCGGCCAGGCTGCGGAACGCATCCAGCGCCTCATAGGCAGAGGCAGGGTCGAGCGAAGCAAGCGGTTCGTCCAGCAGCAAAATGGATGGGTTCATTGCCAGCAGACCTGCAAGCGCTACTTTCTGTTTTTCACCGCCCGAGAGATTGAACGTCTCACGATCACGAAGATGCTCGATCTTCAGGCGTTTCATGGCCTGGTCCACCCGCGCAATGATCTCTGCGCGCGGCAGACCTAAATTCTCTGGTCCAAAGGCGACTTCGTTAAAGACGTTGCTGGCGACAATCTGGCGCTCCGGGTCTTGCAGCAGCGTCCCCACGATCTGCGCCATATCTGCGATCTGCATTTCAGAGACATCCTTGCCGTGAAGTAATACTTTGCCTTCACGTTTCCCCCGGTACGAACGCGGGATCAAACCATTGATGCAGCGCGCCAGCGTGGTCTTGCCACAGCCACTGGAACCGGCGATGAGTAGCATTTCCCCGGGTTTCAGTTCAAATGAGATATGTTCTATGGCGGGTTCGGGTCGAGTGCGGTACTGGAAGGATAGATCTTCAATGACTAACGGGGCATCGGGCATCGGGGTTTCCTGTTGTGCTGAGGTCGGGCACATTATATAACATGTTTCTTATTGTTCCAAAAGCACGTCCACGCGATCACCAATTTTCGTACCTAGCCTCTGTGCCGCGTTGCCATTAACGATGGAAACGCCTAAATTCCCAGTACTGCCTATCAGTGCAATCAGTTCTCCTGCAGGTCGCTCGCCAAAGGTGTTGACCATCCCTTTGATATCCACTCCGTTGAGGCGGACCATAATGTTTTCTTTATTCTCCATTGCCGGACCCAGATTTTCCACACGGATATTCGACCCGATATTGCCGAAATGGTCGATGAGAGTCACTTCTCCATGCCAGCCATCGTTTGTCTTTTCGGGCTTGGGTAATTCCAGGCGAACAGGGTCGATGAAGGGTGTACCCAGCTTCGGAAGAGGAACACCGT
>DATKED010000041.1:0-4962 GCA_035512375.1 Anaerolineales bacterium | reverse complement strand
GACAGCAGGCAACCAGAATTTCTTCTCATTCAGCTCAACAAAAGTGGTCTGCCAGCCTGCTTTTTCCGCGCCTTCGAGTAAGCCCGTGATCGTTCCATTATCAGGTCCCACGTAAAACCAATCGCCGATTTGGGCAGCCATCGGACGGCGCTCCGTCCCAACCCCAGGGTCAACCACCACAACATGGACCGATCCTTTTGGAAAGTAGGGAACAGAGCGAGCGAAAATATATGTGGCTTCGCGAATGTTTTGCGCCTGAATCATGTGACTCAAGTCTGAAATCTGCGCAGCTGGACAAATCCCCCAGATCACCCCTTTCATCACACCTACATTGGCATCCTTGATTCCGAAATCTGTCATCAGGGTGATCACGGACATTTCATGCTCCTCGTGGATCAGGAATCCACATATTATATAGCATTCCGAATTATTCCCCTTGGATTATTGACAGAGGGGTATACTATTTTAATAAAAGCAAGATTAGAGCTAATGAATGAGGTATCCATGACCAAAAGCACCACCCCGCGAGCCGGACTGGCAATTATCATTTTCGTGATGGAAAATCTTCAGGCCTGGAACTCTGCTGTCCCGTCGCTAGCCAGGTAAAAATGTCCGCTTATTTTGGCAGTGACAGCACCTGATCATTAAAGGGAAAGCATGATGAGCGAAAAACAATTGGAGCGCGTGCGCCGCATTTGTTCCGCACTTCCTGAAACTACTGAGAGGCTTTCGCACGGCGAACCAACCTTCTTTGTGAAGAACAAGGTCTTGGTCATGTTCGCCAACAATCACCACAATGACGGTCACATCGCCGTATGGCTGCCTGTCCCCTCTGGCTTCCAGACGACACTCATAGAAGCGTCTCCCGGGACTTACTTCAAGCCGCCTTATGTGGGCGTGCGCGGCTGGGTTGGCATCGAGCTGGAGCGGATCAGCGATAAAGATTTGGCTTTTCATATTCAAGTGGCATGGGAACTTACTGCGCCAAAACGATTATTAGCCCAAACCAGGGCAGATACTGATTCCCCCGGTCCCTTTCAAAAGCGTGCTGGCGGATGAGCTTTCATCAAGCCGGAACTTAAAATACACCCTGTTGGCATGATAAAACATCTCCGCAGTCAACTTGACTGCGGAGATGTTTTATTGCAGATACTGGGCAAACGCTGCTTCGAACTCTTCCTCTGAAGTAAACCCCACCCACTTTTGCAGGACATTCCCATTCGCATCTAGCAGGTACACCTCAGGCTGATAGTAAAAGCCAAGCGCCTGCTGAAAATCGAATGTTTGCGAGTCGTCTGCATCCAGATAAGTAAACTGTATTCTGCCAAAATATTTTGCTTCGAGCTCATGAACCATGGGCGCCATAGCACGGCAGGTACTTCAGGTAAAGCGGAAGAATTCGACGAACTGTAATCCGCCCGACGCCAGGCTGACCGTGGTGGGATCGGTGGCATGGAGGTCAGGTCCGCGTGAGGTGGCGACAGGAAGCGCGGTCGCTTCCTCGCCTGGCGCAGGCTCGGTGGCAGGCTCGAGAATGGGCGCGGCGATGGTGGCAGTCGGTGCAAAAACCACTGGAGGCTGAGTCGCGGTGGCTGGTGGATTCGTGGGAGCCGAATCGGGGGCACATGCGGCCAGTAGGGCGGCAAGCAGGCAAAGGCTTAGAAAGAAGCGGATTTTCATCATATATCTATGAATTGTTATAACATGAAATCCTTACGTAAATGTTACAAAGAGATGTGTCTGCTGGTTTCGATGCGGGCGAGAAGTGCCCTCGGCCTACGCAACCAGCGCTTGTTCGACGCGAGAAATCTTTTGAAAACTCTCGCACAAAATATCGATGGTCATCTTTGACGCTGGTGAAATCCTACGCTATACTGTGTTTGGTTCGTTATTTGGATGCTTGCATAGTTACCTGGCGGCAGCCGTCCAACTACCTAACCCTAAAATTACCAGGCTGCAAAACTATTAAACTACTATATTAGATTCAGGAGGCTGTCATATGGCTGATTTTAAACTCACTTATTCCACCATGTTCAACCCCCCCGAAGCGCTTCATAAAGGTTTTGATAAGGCTGTTACAAAGCTCAAGGCGAATCTCGGCAAGGAATACGGGATGATCATCGATGGCAAGGATGTTTTTGCAGATGACAAATATGAAGACCATTCGCCTGTGAACACGGATTGGGTGCTGGCAGTCATCCAAAAAGGCAATGCTACACAGGCGAATATGGCGATCGAAGCTGCCCGCAAGGCGTTCCCAGCCTGGAGCCGCACTCCGTGGCAGAAGCGGGTCCAATTGGTACGCAAGGCGGCCTCGATCATCGAGAAACGAATTTTCGAGCTCGGCGCGGCCATGGCACTTGAGGTCGGCAAGAACCGCATGGAGTCGCTTGGCGACGTGCAGGAGACAGCCGACCTTATGTATTATTCCGCCAGGATGATGGAGGAGAACGACGGCTTCATTAAACCGATGGGCAAGGATCCACTGGTCGGGTATGACTCCACAAATATTTCCATGCTGCGTCCATACGGAGTATGGTTGATCATCAGCCCGTTCAACTTCCCATTCGCGTTGACCGGCGGTCCCACCGGCGCGGCGCTCGTGGCAGGGAATACGGTTGTCATCAAGCCGGCAACGGATACCGCGTGGATCGTCCGACTCTACGCCGAATGTTTGCGCGACGCGGGCTTCCCCGATGGCGTGGTGAACTTCGTCACCGGCCCCGGCTCCAGCCTGGGGCAGGCGCTGGTCGAGAACCTTGAGATTGACGGCGTGACCTTCACCGGTTCCTTCGATGTGGGCATGAGGATGTACCGTGACTTTGCGAAGCGCAACTATATCCGCCCGGTGATCCTCGAACTTGGTGGAAAGAATCCCTCGATCGTTTCCCGCCATGCGAATCTCGAAGATGCGGCGACAGGCATTGTCCGCTCTGCCTTTGGCTTGCAGGGACAGAAATGCTCGGCGAACTCACGCGTGCTTGTTGAAGAACCTGTGTATGATGAATTGCTCAGCAAACTTAAAGCAAAGACTGAATCCCTGGTCATCGGCGACCCAACGGAACGCACCACCTATTGGGGACCAGTCATCAATCAGAGTTCCTATAATGACTTCAAGAATTTCAACGAAGAGATCGATCAGGCAGGCGGCAATTTCCTGACAGGTGGTCATGTAAAGACCGGCGGCATTTTTGATAAAGGCTATTACTGCGCGCCAACCTTCGTCACGGATCTGCCGTATGAACACCGTCTGTGGCAGGATGAAATGTTCCTACCCATCACCACGATCGGCAAGGTAAGCAATCTGGATGAAGCAATGGAGATCGCCAACAACGTGAACTATGGTCTCACCGCTGGCTTCTACGGTTCAGCCAGGGAAGTCGAATGGTTCTTTGATAACATCGAAGCCGGTGTGACGTATGCCAACCGCCCGCAGGGCGCGACGACCGGCGCGTGGCCCGGCTTCCAACCGTTCGGTGGATGGAAAGGCTCCGGTGCAAGCGGTAAGAATGGCGGCGGTTATTATTATGTGCAACTCTACATGCACGAACAGATCCGAACGCTGGTCAAACCTGCCAAGGCGAATGGCAAGGCAATATCCAAAAAGGCCTCGGTGAAAAAGGCTGTAAAGAAAGCGGTCAGGAAAGTCGCGAAGAAAGTGCGCAAGTAACTTATTCCTTTTACACTTGACCCCTCTCCCCGCTTCGACTGCGTAGCACGCAGCGCGAATGGGAGAGGGGAGTTGATTATGCCCTGGGATCCAAAGCAATATCATAAGTTTCAAGCCGAACGTACCGCGCCATTTTTCGACTTGCTTGCACTAGTCGAAATCCGTCCGAATTTGAACGTTGTAGATTTAGGATGTGGCACGGGCGAATTGACGCGTCAACTTGCCGATGCTCTGCCCAACAGCGATGTGACTGGAGTCGACTCCTCCTCACAAATGCTGGAGGCTGCGCGGGCCGCATCTTATTCGACACCGGGCTTACGTTTTGCGCAGGGAGATCAATCCCAACTGACGGGCGAATGGGACCTGATCTTCAGCAACGCCGCGCTGCATTGGTCGGAGGATCACGCAGAATTGATCCCGCGTCTTTACGATCGGCTTAAACCGGGCGGTCAGATCGCGGTGCAGGTGCCCTCCAATCACAATCACATCTCCCATCAGATCTATCGCGAGACGGCAGGTGAGGAGCCATTCAAATCAGTTTTGAAGGGCTTCCAACGCTACGCACCGGTCTTATCCATTGACGAATACGCGCGTCTCTTCTTTGCGTGTGGCGCGGAAAATATCGTGGTCTTTGAAAAGGTATATCCTCACATTTTGGAGGATTCGGACGCGGTGGTAGAATGGATTTCAGGCACGGCACTGGTCCCCTACTTCGAAAGAGTAGGCGGGCACAAGGAAGAGTTTGTCAACGTGCTCCGTGTAAAAATGCACGCCGCGCTGCCGGACACGCCAGTCTTTTACCCGTTCCGCAGAACGTTATTTTCAGCAAGAAAACCCAGATAATGGAAGACCTGACAGGTCTCAGGCGCGAAGCCCTTTGAAGATTGAAGATAAAGCGATCTTCGTGAAGACCTGGTAGGTCTATACGGAAGTAACATGAGCTCCCCTCAAGGATTTAACCGCAAGGAAGTTCTTCATCGTATCGGCACGTTTTTTATCATCGTGGGGATCGGATTGCTTGCGTTCTTTCTGCTCTCTGAGGCCGCACGACAGGTCGTGTTCGAATACCTTTGTTGGAGCGTCATCCTGCTCGTCATTGGCTTTGTTTTTCGTGGTCAGTTTAAAAGATCAGCTACGCCCAGTGGGAGATTTAGCCTTGTCAGAAGGCTTATGCCAAAATCAAAAAAGGAAGACCAGGGAAAGAAAAAATGACCAAACTCGTTCCTCTCTCAGAAGCCATTGCAAACTATGTGAACGATGGTGATGTTGTCTACGCGGCGGGATTCACCCAC
>DATKED010000040.1:0-3746 GCA_035512375.1 Anaerolineales bacterium | reverse complement strand
CAATACCCGACTGGTTTTCGTTTGGCACGGAGACGTTCAGGTATGCCCTCCAGTTCATTCTCGATAGTTTCAAGGTTTCTCCTTTGCCATCGATACTTGCATTTTTCATGCCGTTTCTGCTCTTTTATGGTCTGCGGAATCCTTCGCTTCAATCCTCTCCACAACTGGCAAAAAAACTGAGCTGGCTGCTGTTACTTATTCCACTGGGGATGCTGATGGCAATTACTGTTAATTTTGCTCCCAGTGCCTACGCCCAGTCTTATCCCAGTGCAAGGGTGCGCTTTCCTTCGGTTTTTCTTCTAACCCTTACTCTTGTTGCAGAAGGTAGCCTGGCAGGTTATCTGTTCGGCAAAATAAAGCCGTTCCCTGCCTCCATGCTTTTCCGCGGGTTCGTGTTGGCCCTTCTAACATTGACATTTCTCTATCCTATCCGCGCTGCCACAAAACTTTATGATCAGGTCCCCAACTACCGCGGCCGTGCTGTCGCCTGGGATGCTCGCGATGAGCATATCCGGCAGGAAGTTGCGCAGGGAGCCGTCGATCTCGTTGTCGTTCAGCTGGATACGATCGGTGGTGTGCAGGAGTATAAGGAAAGGGCATCTTTTTGGGTGAACGGTTGTGCAGCACGCTATTATGGGCTTCAGACATTGCGCGCTCCTTAATGATTATGACTATGACGTCCTCTAAAGAGTTACCTCCTCCTATCCTGGTTACAGGCACACATCGCAGTGGGACCACATGGGTTGGGAAGATGCTGGCTGCCGATGCGCTTACCGCGTATGTTAGTGAACCTCTGAATGTTTTGCACCGACCAGGCGTTTTTCATGCAAAGGTCAAATATTGGTATCAATATGTTTGTAAAGACAACGAAAATGAATATCTCCCGGCATTCCAGGAACTATTGGAATTTGACTATCACCTTTGGGATGAGATCCGTTCGCTGCGTTCGCGCAAGGATTTCCTGCGCATGGGACGTGACTTCCTGATCTTTTACAATGGATTGATGCGCGGCCAGCGCGCCCTGCTCAAGGACCCGTTCGCGGTCTTTTCCACGCAATGGTTTGCAAAGAGATTGAACTGCAAAGTCGTCATCACGGTTCGCCACCCTGCGGGGTTTGCCAGCAGCCTGAAGCGCCTGAACTGGCCGTTTGACTTTCAGGATTTGCTGGACCAGCCATTAATAATGCGCGATCATCTGGAGCCGTATCGGGATGAGATGCAATCCATCCAGGCGGAGGATGTGATCGGGCAAGCCGCTCTACTTTGGAAGCTGATCTACCGTTCGGTCCACGCGACCCGGGAGCTGAATCCAGATTTCATTCTCGTGCGCCACGAAGACCTTTCGCGCGATCCCATCCCCGGTTACCGCGACCTGTATTCATCCCTGGGTCTTGAATTTAATCCGCGCGTGGAAAAAATAATTTTGAACTCCAGCAGTTCTGAAAACCCCAGGGAGTTGTCTCGCAAAAAAGTCTATACCGTCAAATTGGATAGCCGCGCCAGCCTGGATAACTGGAAAAAACGATTGACGGTCGAAGAGATCGACCGTATCCGTAAAATGACGGAAGAAGTCTCTTCACTGTATTACTCTGATGCAGAGTGGTAATTTGATCCATGACAAAATAGGAGAACTCAAACGAATGAGCAACAACCAAGCAAAATCTATTCATCGCGATTTGAATCGGGATGATCTCATTGTGATCGCCGGTGCTGGCGGGTTTATCGGTGGTTCACTGGTGCGCTACTTCCATGACCTGGGCTATACCCGCATCCGGGCTGTTGACAAGAAGCCATTGAGCAACTGGTACCAACGCATGCCGGGCGTCGAAAACCTGTGCCTGGATCTGAGCAGGAGTGACGCCTGTGTTCGCGCGGTGGAGAACGCGGTTGAGGTCTACAACCTTGCGGCAGATATGGGAGGCATGGGATTCATCGAGCGCTTCCGTGTGGAATGTATGCGCTCGTCTCTTATCAACACGCATATGCTCGAATCTGCTTATCAGGCGGGTGTCAACCGGTACTTCTTCTCTTCATCTGCCTGTGTCTACAACACGCTACTACAACAGGATCCGAATGTGCTGGCTTTGAAAGAGTCAGACGCGTTTCCTGCAATGGCGGAACGAGGTTATGGATGGGAAAAGCTATTTGCCGAGATGCTCTGCCAGGAATACTGGGCGGAACGGCATATGAAGACTTTCATTGCACGCTTCCATAATGTCTACGGACCTAATGGCACCTGGGATGGCGGGCGCGAGAAAGCCCCGGCCGCCATCTGTCGCAAGGTTATCCAGGCGAAGGACAATGGCACGAATGAAATTATGATCTGGGGCGATGGCACACAGACCCGCAGCTTTACGTATATTGAAGATTGCGTGCTGGGGATCGATAGGATCGTTCACTGCGATGAGCTGGTTGCTACGCCGATCAACCTCGGCTCGAGTGAATTGATCTCGGTGGATGAGCTGGTGGGACTTGCTGAGGAGATCGGGGGTGTAAAGCTCAACCGAAAATATGAGCTGACTGCACCCCGTGGGGTGGCAGGACGCAATAGCGACAACACGTTTATCAAGCAGGTATTTGGCTGGGAGCCGTCCACGCCCTTCAAGGATGGCTTGACCAACACCTATCACTGGATAGAGCAGCAGTACTCTGCGCGCAAAGCAGGCGAGCGGGTCGTTGAAGATACGATGTAATGCGGTTTATTTGAAGGTGAGGATTTTACGCAGCCGCAATCGGAACTTCCAGGGCATCCAGGAGTATAGCAACTTGCGGGTGATCATCCTTAGCCGCAGCCAGGACAGCCAGCTTCCCCCTTCGCGCTCCAGGACGCGCAGCATATCCGGGTAACAACGATCGTCATTAATGATCGTTTTGCCCGCGCCATGGATGCGAAATTTTGCCCAACGTTTGGGAACGTACAACAATTGCGATACTTTCGCAATGCGCACCCAAAGGTCATAATCAAAACTGAAGAAAAGGGAGAGGTCGAGCGGACCCACCTGACGCCAGGTGTCCGCGCGGAAGAAGGTTGTTGCCTGAGGGATGTGGACTGAGCCACGCAGCATTTGGCGATAACTGGTCTGTTTGGAGCCGAACTGCCCCACCGTCGCCCCGGAATCGTCGATCAGGTCGGCATCGCCATAGACCATCCCCACGTCGGGATGGCTTTGTAAAATTGATACTGCCTCTGAGACCGCGCCAGGGAAGTAAATATCATCTGAATTCAACCAGGCCAGTATCTCTCCCGTCGCGCGGGAAAAGCCTTTATTGAGCGCGTCCGCATGTCCCTTATCTTTCTCCGATACCCACCAGGTGAGCTGGTCCTGATACCTTTTTATGAGCTCCACGCTATCATCTTTGGAGCCGCCATCCGCGATGATGTACTCGATATTAGGATAGTCCTGTTCCAGGACAGAACGGATAGAAGCCTCCAGGAATTGACCCTGATTGAAAGAAGGAGTAATGATGGATACTGTTGGGAGAGTGGAAAGTGAGTTCATAAATGATGAGAAAAATTATAGCATAGCCCGTTGTCCGCTCACGGGAGTCCGAAGTCTCCATACTTCGCTGCATGGCTACGCCAGTCCGGCACCAAGGTGCACTGCGCAAAGATTTTGCATTCCATTCCTTAAGCCATCAGATGGTTTTGCGTAAATCCTATATAATAGAACCGATCAACAATGCTGATTTCGATTGTTACGCCATCCTATAATCAAGACCGTTATATCGAAGGCACGATCCAGTCC
>DATKED010000039.1:0-4309 GCA_035512375.1 Anaerolineales bacterium | reverse complement strand
CTTAAAATCAAATCATCGAATTTATAGGTGAAGGTAGTATAAATAAGCACTTCAAGAATTCAAAGAGGGAAACTTCTATACGTTTTCCTCAGCTTTTCCTTCATTGTCTGTATTCACCGGAACCAACACCTCAATTTTTGTGCCTTGTCCGGGGACTGATGTGACATTGAAATTCCCGCCAAACGCTTCCGCCCGCTCTCGCATAATCGTCATGCCATGATTGCCGGAACGCCTGGCGCTTTCTAAAGATTTGATACCCGCGCCTTTATCCTCAATCGCTAGATAGACCACATCCTCCTCCTGCCGGAGCACCAGGGTAGCTTCTTTAGTATTCGCATGTTTGGCAATGTTAAATAGTGCCTCCTGAGCGATCCGCATCAGAGCCATTTCTAGATCAGGCTTAAGACGCGACATAGGTAGATCGTCTTTTTCAAATCGAATGTTGAGGTTGTGTCGAGAACGCAACTGCTCGACGAGCGAGCCGAGAGCTGATTCCAACCCATAATCATCGATCCCGGATGGTCGCAAATCCGTCATCACACTGCGGACCAGATCAATCACGTGTGCTGCCAGATCTATCGAGTCGGTCAGTAGCGCGTTGGTTTCCTCTTTAGGAGCAGCCAAAAGCTCGTCGCTGACGATCACCAGGTTCATTTTCAAAGCTGCCAGGCTTTGAGTAACTCCATCGTGCAGTTCACGGGCGACAATACGCCGTTCATTCTCCTGTGCATCGACGAGGCGCTGAGACAGGACTTCTAGTTTCTTCTGACTTTCCACTAATGCCAGATTAGCCGCTTTCAGGTCTATGGCATCTTCCTGCACGAGTCTTTCCAGTTCGATATTTTTCTGCTGAAGAGCGGCTTCACTTTTCCGAAGGATTTCCTGGACTGCCCTTCTATGACTGATATCTAATACTACGCCGATGGTGAAAAGCGGTTTTCCATCGTCATCGCGCACAAGAGACCGGATAATCCCCACCCAAATCATTACTCCATTACGGCGAATGTAACGTTGTTCGATGTTATAGAAGGGAAGGCTGCCTGAAGCGAGTTCCTTATAAATATCAGTTTCCCTTGCCAGATCTGTAGCGTTTGTCAGGTCATGGATGTCGAGCGTGAGTAACTCGTCTTTCTTATAACCGGTGATACGGCAAAATTCTTCATTGACGTTAGTATATCTGCCATCCAATGAGCATTCCACAATCCCGATCGGGGCATGTTCAAATATCTCGATCCGATGATTTCCTTCTCGACCTACCGCAGTTTCTTTATTCTCTTTGCCTGATTTTTTGGTACCTTTTCGGGCTTCGCGATCCGAATTCATTGGGCAACCTCTTACGAATGTATAAATGATATAGGGAATACCGAACTCTTGCCCCTTAAATTCTCAATTGCTTCCGCATAATTATACCTCTATCGCGGGTATCCAAAGGCTGGTGTGCTACCCTTGCACCACGCCCCAGTGCGTGGCACATCGTATCACAGATGGACAATGTCACTTGGGCGGCTTGAGTGTCCCTGTATCCTTCAAAGAACCCGTCAATCTTATCGGCATGGTCTTGCCGGGTGTCAGTCCCAGTTTACGCGCCTCTTCAAACGAGATCACATCCGGGTTGGTAGGCAGGTTGCTGGTCTTCTCCACGGCGTCGTTCCAGAATGCGTCAAGATCCTTCACTGGTGACTGCTTGCTTGCAGATGCGAACAATGCATCGAGATCGACTTCCGGTTCAGGTTCCTTTGACTCAAGTGCCAGCGGTTCGGGATCAGGGGTGGCTGATTCCGGCTCGATCGACGCAGGTGCCACGCCGAGCGACTGCAGCACGCGCTCCACATTGCCGCGCAAAATCAGCATCCCCTGCACAGTCTGCAGGATACGGTCTGACTTCGCAAGCTCCTTGCCCGCCAGTAACAGCGCCTGAGATGAATTAACCGGGATGAGGATCAGGTCATGATCCAGGCTGCGGAATACGTGATAGTTATCCAAACTATCCTGGTGGATGAACCGGGAAACTTTCAAGCCGGCACTGAAGATCGCCATCAATGCCGAGAGCAATGAAACTTCCATGCTGCTGTCATACAGGTCGCCTGCCCGCGCCAGCACGCGACCGCGGTCACTGATCAGGAAGATTGCATCGGCCGTGATCTCCTGTCGAAAACCGATCAATAACTCGGAAAGGGTCTGACGATGTTCATCGGCTTCCCTGCTCGACTCAGGAGGAAAAATAGTGCGCACCAGGCCAAGGCTGCGCTCGACCGCATCCAGAAAATCTGCCAGCGGGATGGGCTTATCGAACATTGCCACAGCGCCCGCATTTAGCATTTCATTGCGCGCCTTACGTTGGGTTACGCCGGAGATGAAGATCACTTTTAATTCAGGGTTGCGAGCCCGGACCTTGCGCATTAATTCCACCCCAGAGATACCCGGCAGCAAATAATCTGCCACCAGCAGATCGATCTTGCGCCGCGAAGCCTCAAGCAGGGCTTCCTCCCCGGACGGCGCATCCACAATATCCAGTTCATGACCAAGCGTTTGCAGGCTTGAATGAAGGAGCCGCACTATATCACGCTGATCATCCACAAGCAGTATGGAGGGCACAGGCATATCAAATCACTCTATCATATTACTGTGCCAGCCAACAAGCCACCCAATGGTCAGCACTAACTTCAATAAACGGGGGTTCATCATGCGAACATTTTTCAATCGCCACCGGGCAGCGTGGATGGAAGCGGCAACCTTTTGGCGGGTTCAGAGGGCTGGGCACATCGCCCTTCAAGATCGTGCGCTGTCTCTTCAAACGCGGGTTCGGAACCGGGATGGCAGACATTAACGCCTGGGTATATGGATGCAGCGGGTTGCGGAACAACTCCACACGCGAGGTCATTTCCACCAATTTGCCCAGGTACATCACCGCGACCCGGTTCGATACATGCTCCACCACAGAAAGGTTATGAGCGATGAACAGATAGGTTAATCCGAATTCAGCCTGCAAATCCTTCAAGATATTCAAGACCTGGGATTGAATGGAAACATCCAGGGCAGAGACAGGTTCATCACAGATAATAAACTTGGGACGAAGCGCCAGCGCGCGGGCGATGCCAATGCGCTGACGTTGACCACCGGAAAACTCGTGCGGGTAGCGGCGTGAATGATAACTCTCCAGACCCACCTTTTTGAGGGTCTCCATCATGATGTCCACGCGCTCTTTGGATGTGCCAATCCTATGGATGTGCAAACCCTCCATCACCGACTCGCCGATCGGCACGCGCGGGTCAAGGGAGGCGTACGGATCCTGAAAAATGATCTGCATATCGCGGCGCGTAACCTTCAGATCGCGCGGCTTCATCGAAAAGACATCCCGGCCTTCAAACCTGACCGCGCCGGCGGTCGGCTCGATCAGGCGCAGCATGGTTCGCCCCACTGTGGTCTTGCCACAACCAGATTCGCCCACCAGTCCTAGCGTCTCGCCTTTCCTCACAAAGAAGCTGACATCGTCCACAGCCTTCAACTGATTGACAACACGCTGGAGTAAACCGGCGCGCACAGGGAAATATTTAACCAGGTTGTCGACTTCTACAAGGGCTGCCCCTTCATGATCATTGTGTGTTTGCATGTTGAATGCTCCAATAAAAGGTCAGTGATTAACTGACCTTAAGCGGAGCGACGTGGCCCTCCGCGTCTTGATATAACCAGCAGCGTACAAAATGACCTGGCTTCACTTCTTCGAGTTCAGGCTTTACCTCTGCACAAATCGTGCAGCCATATTTGAAGCGCGCCTGACAGCGCGGCGCAAAACGACAGCCGGGCGGTAAATTCACCAGGTTCGGCACCGAACCGGGAATGACATCCAGTCTCTCTTTGATCTCGCCGAGGATGGGGATCGAACCGATCAATCCCTGTGTATAGGGATGCAGCGGCTCATCGAACAACGTATTGACATCCGTCTGTTCAACGATCTCACCGGCATACATGACTGCCACTCGCTCAGCCAGCTCTGCCACCACACCAAGATCATGCGTGATGAGAATCACCGACGTTCCCATTTCCCTGCGCAGGTCGCGCATCAGGTCGAGGATCTGCGCCTGGATGGTCACATCTAAAGCGGTGGTCGGTTCGTCCGCGATCAGCAATTCAGGGACACAGGCAAGCGCCATCGCGATCATCACACGCTGCGCCATCCCACCCGATAGTTCATGAGGATAGGCTTCCACGCGGCGCTCGGGGTCGGGCACACCGACCATTTTGAGCAGTGCCACGGCACGCTTCCAGCCTGCATCTCTGCCCAGGTCCTGATGCACATCCAGTACTTCAG
>DATKED010000038.1:0-5784 GCA_035512375.1 Anaerolineales bacterium | reverse complement strand
TGACCCGTACAACCACTCAAAAATCGCAAAGTAAAACGTGGATGAAAAAATTCCCAGCAGTAGATTCAGTGCCGTAGGCGCCTCGCCAGCGAAATTGATGCCCGTGTTGAAAAAGCTGGATATGATTCCAATGAAAAAGCCGACTGTAAAACCGACCACCAAAGCCACGATCAAGTTAACAACTACATCGATGACATATGCACCGGCACGAATGCCAAACCCTTTTCCGTGAACGGGTTCGGCTGGCGTTTGCGCAAATGTGGTTATGGGTGTTTCCATATCTCACCTCCTGATTTGCTGTGCGAGGTCAGTATAGCATATTGTTGTGAAAATTGAGGGTTTGTAGAGAAAAGAAAGTCTCCGCCACTGCGGAGACTTTTGTTCGGGAGGGGACTAGGACGGCGGCATCGGGAGGCCAAGCTGTGCCATGAAATCCTGCATATTGTAATTGATGTCGAAGCGCACGAGCTTGCCCGCATCGTTGAATTCCTGATCGATGGTGTATTCCACGCTGATCAAGTTGCCGTTGCCGGGCACTTTCCCTTGCGGCGTCTCCAGCAAGCCGGTGAACGTTCCCGTCCCATGCACGTGGCTGGTGACCGTGTTGCCGTCCATCATTTGTTCCACCACCGTACCTTTTACATCCGGCATGGCAGTGATGAAGCCTTCTGAGAATTGAACGAAACCGTCCACGCCGCGCAGCTCCAGGCCTGCGGGGATATCCTTGACAACGATGTCTGCGTCTGCAACGTCTTTGGCTTTGGTGCGAAAGCTGCGGTCATTGAACATATCTATTGTATCTTGTGCAAGTTGCTTGAAGTCCATTTCAGCCTCCATTGGAAAACAAAATCCGATAACCGCTCCCGCGAGCGGACTGAGGTGATTGTAGTCTATTTTCGGTGAGATTCAAGATGGAAGTGCTGTTCCACCATCTCTTGCGGGAAAAGGAGCAGGAGACGCACCTCGAATATGACAAGCACATGTGCGAGCTCTTCCCATTCGTCTGAAATACTCTTATATACTTCATCTTAAAATCATCTTACGCCTGGCTCAACCCATACTTAATCAAATAATGGTCTATCCGTACATGGGTAGACCATTATTTATTTTAAAAAGGTGAGTCCAAATGTAGCCACAACCATCTGCTTCCCTGCGCTTCGCCGACCTTGCGTACATAGTTATCGGGTTGTTCGACTGCCATCTGGATCTTTTCGAGATACCGTGTCCAGCCATCTTTGATCTGTCTCGTAGTGTACCGGCCTGACATGCAGCCCTGTCAAGGCCGAGGTCGCGGGTTCGAATCCTGTCGGGACCGCTGAAAAGTCGCTCCTGCAAAGGGAAGATTTTCGTTTGTGGCGATGAAGCATGTATACTCGGTACGTGGATGTCATCTCTGGTTCCGTCGAGCGCATCACCTTCTACAATCCCGAAAACGGATACACCGTACTGCGCCTGCGGCCGGATCATCAAAAAGGCGTCCATGCCGCGCCGAAATCCAGTCTGAGTTTCGATGGTCTGGTTACCGTCGTGGGAAATTTACCCGAAGTCTCGCCGGGGGAACACTTGCGCTTGCAGGGAGATTGGGACAAACATCCAAAACACGGTTCACAATTCAAAGCCGAAGTGTGCGAACAAACCCTGCCCGTCACAGTTGCCGGGATTCAGGGCTATCTCGGCTCCGGGCTGATCAAGGGCATCGGTCCAAAACTGGCGGAGCGAATCGTCGCGCAGTTCAAGGAGGAGACTTTCGACATCATCGAAGGATATCCTGAACGACTGCTCGACGTGCCCGGCATCGGCAGGGATCGCACGAACAAGATCACGAAAGCGTGGCAGGAACAGAAAAAGGTCAAGGAGATCATGGTCTTCCTGCACGGGCATGGCGTGAGCACAAATTTAGCGGTCAAAATTTACAAGACCTATGGGGATGCGGCGCTCGAGACCGTCCAGAAAAATCCCTACCAGCTCGAACGCGACATCTACGGCGTCGGCTTCAAGACCGCCGACCGCATCGCCCAGGCGCTTGGTTTGCCAGCCGACCATCCTTCGCGCATCGAAGCGGGAATTGTGTTCGCGCTGAGTGAAATGATTGATGAAGGTCACGTGTATGTCCCCAATGAATTGCTCGCAGAGCGCGCCATCGAATTGCTTGGCGTATCCCAGGAATTGATCTCCCCTGCGCTCGAGCGCCTGGCGCAGGATGACCGCATCCGCCCGGATGTGATTCCCTTGAACAGCCGGAAGGCTGGGAAAGAAAATCAGGCAGTCAGCGAAGCCGCGGGACTCTACGGCTCGCCCGTGATCTATCTGACGCCGCTCTACTTTGGAGAGAAAGGAGTCGCAGAGCGATTGAGGACTCTTGCGGGTTCGGCTTCACTAACCGAAAGAATGAATCACAGTCTCCTCCCCGCTGAGAATCTTTCCGATGAGCAACAATCTGCCGTTGACATGGCGCTGACTCATCCAGTCAGCATCCTGACGGGAGGTCCGGGAACCGGAAAGACCACCTGCCTGAAAGCCCTGATTGAAACACTGGAAGCCCAGCGGAAAAGATATGCTCTCGCCTCCCCGACAGGGCGCGCCGCCAAACGACTCTCCGAAGCGACAGGCAGATCCGCCAGGACCATTCATCGCTTATTGGAATATTCCCCGCTGGAGGGTTTCAAGCACAATAACGATAACCCGCTCGATCTCGACTTTCTGGTGGTGGACGAAGCCTCGATGCTCGACCTGCTGCTGACGAATCACCTGCTCAAAGCCGTGCGCCCCGGCACACATGTCTTGTTCGTCGGGGATGTGGATCAACTCCCTGCGGTGGGAGCCGGCGATGTGCTCCGGGACCTGATCCACAGCGGAGTCGCGCCGGTCACACGCCTGACCAAAATTTTTCGCCAAGCCGCGAATTCAAAGATCATCACCAACGCCCATTTGATCAATCTGGGAAAATTTCCGATCTTTTCACAGGGTGAGGGGGACTTCTTCCTCTTCCCCGCTGAAGACGCCGCCTCCGCCGCAGACTGGATCATCCAGATCGTCACCGAAAGAGTCCCGCAGAAATTTGGCTTTGACGCGGTTCACGACATTCAGGTATTGGCGCCCATCTATCGCGGTCCGGCGGGAGTGAATGCACTGAACGAACGGTTGCAGGAAAAACTCAATGCGCCTGCCAACGACAAACCCGAGCGCAGACTCTTTGGAACGGTCTTCCGCCTCGGCGACAAAGTGATGCAGACCCAAAACAATTACGACAAGGATGTCTACAACGGCGATATCGGATTCATCCGCTCGATGGATTTGATCGAGCAGACTCTTACCGTGGACTTCGATGGGCGGCACGCGGCATTCGATTGGAGTGAAGCGGACCAGCTGTCACTGGCATATGTGGTCTCGGTCCACAAAGCCCAGGGGTCGGAGTTCCCCGTCGTGGTGATGCCAGTCGTAACCCAGCATTACACGATGCTGCAGCGCAATCTGCTCTACACCGCCATCACGCGCGCCCGCAGTCTGTGCGTGCTGGCAGGCAGTCGCCGCGCCATCGGCATGGCGGTGAGAAATAACAAGGTGGCAAATCGCTTTACCGCGCTGGAGTGGCGGTTGGGAAAAAGTGAACGAAGTAGTTGATGATTCTGCGGATAAGCTTTCACGGCTTGTATTGAGTATAATCGTCCTGACCAAAGGAGTCAGCCATGTCTGCCATGCAATCTATCAGCATTAAGGTCACGCCCGAAGCGGCAAAAGCCTTCCGGGATGCATCTCCTGAGGAGCGCAAGAAGTTGGAACTACTGCTCAATTTGCGCCTGCTCGAAGTGTCACGCGCCAACAGGCCGTTGGAGGAAGTGATGCGTGAGATCAGCCGATCGGCGCAGGCGCGCGGCTTGACACCTGATATTCTCGATGACCTGTTAGCGAATTGACGTGCGCGCCGTCTTCGACACGAACGTCCTGATTAGTGCGCTGTTGTTCGAACATTCCACGCCTGCCCAGGCATTCTTTACTGCGCTCAATCGCGGGGAAATCCTTTTGTGTGCGCCGCTGGCAGAGGAAATCAACCGGAAAGTGCATCAACCAAAATTCGATCCCTACCTCAGTTTTGACCAGCGCGAAGTTTTCATAGCCGCGTTGGTGGAGGCAAGTGAGTTGGTTGAGATAACAGAGACCATCACCATCTGCCGTGATCCAAATGATAATATGCTCCTGGAACTGGCGGTGAGCGGCAGGGCGGAGGTTATTGTCACGGGGGACAAAGACTTGTTGGTGTTGCACCCGTTTCGGGAGATTGCCGTTCTAAATCCCAAAGATTTTCTTGCAGCCTATAACCCCTGAATTGTCTTGAGCGCTGCAGTTCCCTCACCGAAGGAATATTAACGCGGTTTGACTGCCAAATAGTTCATGCCGAGGCGATCTCCAGAACGTGGACGTTTTCATCCGCCAGCCAGGCCGCATATTGCAGGGACTGGCGCACGTCCTCCTCTTCGAGATAGGGATAGTCCTTTACGATCTCCTTGGCGGTCATGCCGTTGGAGAGGAGGTTGAGGATCAAGGACACCGTGACTCTCATGCCGCGGATGCAGGCGCGCCCGCCCATAATGTTGGGATCGAAGGTGATACGGTCGAATTGTGTCATGGTTTTACTCCTTTCTGGTTAGATTATTTCTCACGCAAAGCCGCAAAAAACGCGAAGATTCATCCTTCCGCCTTCTGTCTTCGTCCTTGACCTGTCTCGCGGTGTGATGCAGGAGACACCACCCACGCTTGTCGAAGATGCCGCGTAAGCGGGAAGCTTGCGGGATGCGGCACAATGCGGACTGTTTGCAAGACTTCCGAATTCTTCAAGAATTCGGAAGTCTGTTGGCTTTTATTCCTGCATCGGGTCAATGACTTCGAGAGACTTGATCCACACGAAATCCTTTGTGTTATGTGTGGCGAGAGTCAAACCGTGATGCAAAGCGCTTGCCGTAATTCAATTGCTCGCTCAAACTCATCCACGGTTGGGTAAATCACATTCAATCGGGAAAAGAATCTTTCCAACTCCGCTTTTTCCGCTGATTTCAGGTTGTGATAACCCAGGACCTCCACCTTGCTAACCCCGGATACCGAAGGGGCATTATCCAAAAACCAACTCGTCAGTTCAGGATACTGCCCTGATGTGACGTAGATAATTATGTTGCTGTCCGCGAGAATCATGCATTCCGTCCAGGCAGTGGTCTGTCTTTACGGATTTGTCTCTGCCATTTAACAGGGTCTTTGATGTCCGCGAACACTTTCATCTTAGCCAATTTTTGAAGCGATTTTTTCAAGGCTTCACGCTGGCTTTTTTGGAAGGAATCCGATAAATCGCGCTGGCGTACGCTCTCAATTAAACGCGATGCCAGTAACAGCCTTTCAGCGGGCGAAAGACTGCCTGCTTTTTCAATTAAATTTTCAAGGGATTCGATGGACATGGCTTCTTCCTTTCGTAATACACTGGGCATTATAACGCAATGGCATCATAACCCTCCCTTGAACGCCCTCCCTTCGGTCGCCGATGGTCGCACCTTCGGCGGGCGCCGCGCTGACTGCCCATCAGGGTGTATCGAAGCGAAGGGGGTCATTTGTTCCAGCGCTGCCTTCTCAATTTCAGTCAGTTCGACTAATATAAGAACTGGTACAAATAATGGGGGCAGGTCACGACCGAGCCAGACAGTTCCGGGCGTCCCGGAGACAATAGCCACAGCAAGTCCCGCGGGAAGGACATGGTCGAAGGCGAGTATGGCGAGATGATATGGAGTATTTTCAACAGGAGAA
>DATKED010000037.1:0-4973 GCA_035512375.1 Anaerolineales bacterium | reverse complement strand
CCGCAAATTTTCCAAGCTGATGTCCCGGTCCGTTACCAGGTCGTTGAAGTTCTCCATCACCGTGGCTTTGGTAAGTACTGGCAGTTCCTGAAGCGGCCGCTCAGTGAGTCCTTTGTGGAACCTTTGATAAAAAGGCGAACGCGCATATGCGAATTCGCGCAGGTGATGCAGCGACTCAGCCTGATAGGCTTCCAACTGCGGGCGTGTCCAACCTTCGTGCTTGCGCATCTGTCCCAGGTTTTTCATGAGTTTGAGCAAGAACTGTATATCCATGGTTATTTTCCTTGTTAGGTTTTGTCGGTCTTAGAACGGAGACGATCTCATTCATATTCTTAAGATAGCAGTGAACGACACCGGAGACGAGCGCTAATCAGCGCAAAGGACATAGGTAAAACTACCTACTTAAAACAAAAAGCCCGGCGAGTCACTGCCGGGCCTCATCCGATCTAAAAGCGCTTCATCCTTCTACTCTAACCTTCGCGGACCCATGCCAGCACATATCGCAAACGGAATCCCCTCTGGAGAGAGTATGCAAGCGACTGTAATGTCCATGCTGGCTATCGTTGGCGAGAACATCCGCACCAGGCCAATCATAGAGGCACCAGGAATTATAGAACGCATCCATTTCCCCATGATCCCCGTTCACTTCGATCAAGCGACGAACAAAGGTTTGTGGTGGACAGTGTGTCCAGTATGTATAAGTATCGCTTCCTTCCGTCCATACTTTCACTTCATACCCGGGAGCACCCGGCGCATTGAATGGGAAAAATAGCAAAGCTCGCAGGATCTTCTCCATGCGTCTTCCTGGATCGCGGGTTGTAATCCGATAAGGCATGGACACAGCCACCAGCATCGAACTGTAAATCCTCCAAGCTAAGTCGCCCACAAGTTGTGTAGCATAGCTCGATGGCCCACCTCGCTCTATCATCGCCTGGTAAGCAGCTGTCGTTACTACTGCCAGGAATACATTGTGACGATTTCCATATGTCGGCAATCTTTCAAGCGCTGCTACTGGCATCAGTGCGTCACATCGTATCCATGTTTGGTTGAGATATTCTCTTATGTCCGAGTCAAGCCACCTGCCCTTCTTTGGCGCTTCTAGGTCCAAGAGGCGGCCCTGCAGAATTTGGTGAGCGGATCGCCGAACAAGCGGTTTATAGATGGCTTTGCACAGGGTGATCAAAACACGGTTCATCATCTTATCCTTTCGGGGAAGAGCAGGATAGGGACAGCATGCGCTGCAAGTGCATTGGTTGGCAAACGCGTAATGTCCGCGCACGGTACTCCGTCACCCAGAGAGGACAAGAATTCTGCCATTTTGACACAAGCAATGGGTCTAGAAGTAGTCATGTTTCGTTTCCTATCTTGTATCTAGGATAGCATTGGGGCATGGAAAGGACGAGCGCTGATTGGCTAACCATATATAGGTAAAACTACCTGCTTATCAAAGACTGGGAATGCTAACCTTGGCTTGGAGGCGATGATTTTTCTATAAGCCGAAATGCCTATTTCAAAACAAGTCGAATGTCGCTGGTGATACGCTAGGTGAACTTATATACTTGAAAGGATTTTCTAACGAGGAAATCAATTTCCCCCAATGAGGACTTGTCAATGACCCAACAGACTCGGTCAGCAGAATTGATTAGACCAATTTCCAAAGCAGCGGTGGTGGAAAAACGAGTTGCGTACGTGGATATTGCAAAAGGGATTGGCATTATATTGGTGGTGATGGGACATAACGATTTTGCGCTCATATCGCCTTTCGCTCACAAATTGATCTACTCCTTCCATATGCCGATGTTCTTTTTTATGTCCGGTATGTTCTTTAAACCTGATTTGCCTTTTTGGAACTTTCTTCAAAACCGATTCAGAAAGCTGCTCATACCATTTTTCTTTATGATTTTGTTCATCTACTTCACAAGCATATCTTTTTCGAAGGTAAGCATCCTGGAAGCCAGCCGGCGGCTTCTCAAAGCCATGTATGGGAATGGGCACTATTTAGACTGGGTACAGCTTTGGTTTCTGCCCCACTTGTTTGTTGTAGGTCTCTTTGCTTATCTTTTTGTCCACGCAATTCGCCAAACTCGCCTGTCCCAACTTCGCTGGTCCATCCTGACAATTACCTATGTTGTAGGTGTATTTAGTATTACTTTTTTCTCACCATTCGAATTCAACTTGCTCGGTAAGGATTTTATTGTATATGGTCTGCCGTTCAGTTTGGATCTTGTTCTCGTCAGCGGTTTGTTCTTTATGGTGGCATATGAACTAAATCGAACACGCTATGCTTCCCTTCTGGAAAGTCGTTTGACTTTATTCATGTCTGGGGTGACGTTGATTTTCCTTGTCTGGTATTTTCCTTCAAAGATAGACTTCAACATACGACAGTTTGATTCTCTGCCCATCAATACAGTTGAAGCGCTATTAGGTATCCTGTTCATACTCGCAATCTCGAAGCAAATAGAACGGATAGGCGGGCTGTCATCCGTATTCAGATATGTTGGTCAAGCATCACTGATCATTCTTATTTTTCAAGTCCCGATTCAGGATTATTGGGGTCAAAAGCTTCTTGCCATAACAAATAATCTGGCTTTCTCTTATTGGATTTCTTTCTTGGCGGGCGTAATTGGTCCTATCGTTATCAATGCACTATTTATTCGTCCTAATCCAATCCTAAGGGAATGGTTCAGCCAAACAGCACCCCAGGAAAATCAACAATCGGCAGTGAGCGTGTTTGAGTAATATTATTTACCAATAATTGAAGTTTGCATCTGGATCTGTGCAGATGCGACTTTAGCACTCGCGGCTTGGTTTCGCCGGCACTAACCTCCAGGTTTCTTCCCACTGGCAAAGGCCAGGAACGCAGACCGTGGTCGACCCGGAAGCGACTTCAACGAAATCTGCTTCCGTTAGCAGCGGAGGAATACCTTGCACATTGGACTGCATCTTAGCGTCTGTCTGCGCTGACAAAGCTGGCAACGCCCGTTGAGTGAGCCGGGAATCTCGGGAGCTGCATCTCTTCAATTTCCACCCGCAAGAACCCGGCATCCTTGACGAGTGCCACCAGTTCTTGAACTCGGCTTCCCCCAACGCCAAAGCGCACAGGTTGGGCCGGGCGTTCCTCCGGGCGCTTGAAATCGGCAATGACCAAACGCCCTCCTGGCTTCCCCGATATGGGATCGGGACTTCGGAGCACGCGGGCAATTTCAGCAAGCCCCTGGCGCTTAAGGGTATCGGACAGATGATGCATCATGATGGTACTAAGCACAACGTCGAACGTTTGATCGGGGAAGTCGAGATGTTCGATCACCCCGATCTGAAATTCGATGGACAAGCCACGTCGAGCCGCTTTGGAACGAGCACGGGCGATCTGATGTTCACCCGGGTCAATGCCCAATACACGACCCGTTGCGCCCACGCGCCGCGCGGCTTCCATCGCCAATGTGCCGGTGCCGCAGCCCACATCCAGCACCTTCTCTCCAGGCTGAATGCGGGCGAGGTCGGCCGCCATTTGCCGAAGTTCCCGTAATTTGCCCCGGAACAAGAAGGTGTCGAACAACCACTCCATCAGGTCATAACGCCAGCCTGAGTCGAGTATCAGTCCTCTTGTAATTTTTGTTGACGCTTTGCCAGTCTTGCCGTGGCGGTGTTTTGCGAATGAATGCATATTTGCCATCCTTTACTTAAATATCTTCACTAATGTTGCGGTATCCTATGGAAGCGCAGCACGAACTCCATCAGGTTTGGAGCGTAGATCACTGCCAGCACGCACAATGCCACCACAGTGACTACGGCAATTATGGTAATGACTTTCTTGTTCATTTTATTATCTCCCGGTGTCATTCCTCTCATAAGTATGCGAGTGCTTCGCGGACGGTCAGGCGGGCAGCCTGGGAGGCGGGCGCCAGGGTAGCCAGCGCCGCGCCAAAGACGACCACGAGAATCCAAATGACTATCCCCGGTGCCGACACCTCGAGCGGGATGGGCGTGCTGAGGAATAAATTGCCAAGACCTGCACCCATAGCCCATGTGAAGGCCATGGCAGGAATGGCTGCAACCACACAGCTTACCGCCGCTATAAAAATTCCCTCGAAGACCACCAGGCGCAGGATTGTAGGGCCAGGCGCGCCGATGGCTTTCATCACGCCGAACTCGCGAGTACGTTCAATGACACTGGTGCTCATTGTTGATCCCAGACCGATCAAGCCGACGATACCGATCGTAGATGCAATAAGCAAAATCACTCCCACCAAGATGATGGAATGTCCTTCGGTTGACTCAACCACTGCATCAATCGCGCGCGGATCCTGAGGTTTTATACCGGCTTTGATGAGTGCCTGGGCGGCTGTCTGCCCGATGGCAACTCGCGCGGCCTTATCATGCTGATCGGTTATGATTCGGATGACATTCGCTTGAGCCTGTCTACCACTCGCGCGTTCATAACCCTCCTGCGTAACACAAGGACAACTTCCACCCATCCCACCTGTTATCCCGATGACACGCCAGGTGGTTGGTCGATCCTCCACTGACAGTTGCACGCTATCGCCAACCTTCACATCTGGCATCGTTTGGCGGATGGATGGAGGCAGAACAACGGTGTCTGTGTCATCTGGCTTGAGCCAGCGGCCTTCAGTTATCTGCGGAGGAATGATCATGGAAGTCGATGGAGGAATCGCACTGAGACCCAGGGAGCCGTGCCCTTGATCTGGATAGGTGCGCGTTACGTTAACTTCCCCCGGGTTCTGGATACTGGTCGTAATAATATTCCAGGTTTCGACGTGGCTGACACCGGGAACCTTTTCGACGATGGTGGTAAGCTCACTGGACGATGCAGGTTCACCAAGCCGTATTTCAACATCCCAGCGTTGCTCGTTGTAAATCGTGTATGGTATCGCCTGGAAGCCTGCCATCACGTTGAAACCGCTGACGAATATCGCTCCGCCGGTCGCCAATAACCCAACTGACAGGAACAATCG
>DATKED010000036.1:0-9822 GCA_035512375.1 Anaerolineales bacterium | reverse complement strand
ACAACTGAGGCTGAACAAAAAGGGATACAGCCGCGGGTTGTGCGGACAGTTCCTTAATATCTACCACGTCAATCAAGCTGACAATATCCTCGCCTTCCAGCGCTGGGATCAGCATGGGCCCGGGGACGATGTTGTCGTCGTGCTCAATTTCAGTCATGCCCCGAAGGAGAACTATGATATCGGCATGCCTTCGCCCGGATTATGGAAACTGCGCTTGAACAGTGACGCCACGATCTACAGTAACGATTTCCAGGGGTTTTTCAGCGCTGACACAGAGGCTTTTGAGGGCACAAGGGATAGATTGGATGCCCATGCCACCATTTCCATTGGGCCATACAGCATGCTGGTTTTCACACAGGATGTGTGACATTGCACCATAAGGATGATGGTAGCAGCAATGGAAGTAAGTGATAATCTTCTTTATTGATAAGCCCGGTATTGAACCGCAGCCGGACACAGGAGAGTGGACATGAACCTATACATCATCATTAAGTTGCTGCACGTGCTGGCTGCGTTTTGGATGATCAGTGCCGTCCCCGGCGCAGAAAGTAACATGTAATCGCCGCCGAGGACGGCGGAGGAAGCAATCCGGAATACAAGTTCATCCAGACTTTTCTTGCTGCGGGGTTCCTGTTCGAATTCGGGGTAGCCAAACACGAGAATTTCAGAGGGAAGATAATGAGGGGGCAACTTGAGGAGTTGGGCGAGCTGCATCACATGGAAGCGCGATACCCAACAGGACGCCACGCCGTGCTCGAGGGCAGCCAGTATCATGTGCGCACCAGGGATCTTGGTCTGGTGCTCCTCCTGGTTCAGAGCCCAGTATAGCTCCTGCGGCATCTGGGCGATATCCCAGGAGAAGTGAGGATAGCGGTGCTTCTGGATATCGCGCCCGCCGTGTTCGTCGTTCACGCAGACGGTGCAGAGGACAATGATGAGCGGGGCAGAGGCGGTCCATTTCTGTCCATGTGCCAGCTTCGAGACCTGTTTGATAAGGGCGCAGTCGGTAATGACTCCGAACAGCCACGGCTGTTTGTTCCCACCGGAAGGGGAGAGGCGCGCGGCTTCGAGCAGATCCTGGATGACTTCTTCGGGAACAGGCTTGTTCTGGAAGCTGCGGACACTGACGCGCTGTTTCAGTAATGTTGTGATCAAGATCATGCTCCGTGTATGTCAGACTTACAGGCTGACACCCATTGACAATAAAAATCTGGCGGGTTGACAATCCGCCCTACTATTCCACCTGGGCGAGGGCGGTGAGCAGCAGGACGAGCACCCCGGCGACTGCCATCAGGTTGGAGTACAGACGGAAGCGGCGGATGCCTAGCTCTGCATTGTTGTTGGAAGCCATCATCGCTCCCACGCGCAGGAAGGCGTTGTACCAGAACCCCAGCCCGATCATCCCCACGATCAACAAATGTTTGACCAGCATCATGATCGACCAGAAATTGCCGAAATCTCCCACGCCCAGATAGTTCGGGTCGACAAGCATGAGATAGATTCCGGTCACCATGAAGATCACGAGCGATGCATACATCCACGGCCGGCTGCGCTTCGAGATCTGGCTGAGGAACGCTCCTCCACCTTTCTCGAGGACCGGCAGATAAATGACAGAGAGCAGGAAATAATGACCGATCAGGATAACGGTCCCCACCGCGTGCAGCCAGAGGGATAAGGCGACCAGGATTTGTAACATGGTTAATTTCCTTTCGATTTTAATTCTGCGATCTCAAAACTGGTTTGTTGAGGAAGTTCCTCTTCCAACTGGGACATCTTTCGCGCGATGACAAACATCCACAGGATGAAGGTAAAAATCGTGATGCGTTCGATCAGCCCAAAGAGTGGAGAATGGTTTGCCATGGCGACCGCGGATGATCCTCCCGAGAGGAATACAATCCCGACACTGATGAACGAATAAGCAACCTGACCTTTCAGAGCAGGGATATTCCGGAACCAAAACGCCTGCATCAATATGGCAACCATCGTCCCCAGGGAAGCAACGCCCGCCATCACAAAGTGCATGCTTCCTGCGAATGTCGTTGCGGTCCCGCCGGATTCCTGTGGGAACGCGAGTTCCATCAATATCCCTGCGACGCCGACCAGGATAAGAGCCAGTGACCCGATCATGCCGCTTACGCGTCCGCTTGGCTGGCTGTTCGCGTTGAGAAATAAACCTGCCCCAAAAATGCTTACGAATATGTTGTAGAGTAGGAAGAACGAGCTAAGCAATGAACGATTCGGCGCGCCGTCGGCAACCAATTCGCTGATCGCCATGGAAATATGACTGTAACCGGGTCTGAGAAAACCGCCGAGAATGATTGTTCCCACATACACAACGGCGGCTGCTATTCCGCAGAGCATAAGAGTCTTTTTCATTTGGTGGATGCCTCCGTTTGATGTAATTCAAAGCCCAGCGCGCGGTCCAGGCTGGAATGCCCGAACATCACCAGACCTGCCAGTTGTAATCCGGGCAATCGCGTCAGGCTGCCCAGGAGGAAGAGCAGTGGGAACCACCACCGGGCATAATCCAAAGTCAGAAAGAGATAGAAAGATAGGACAACGAGCGTAAGTTCTTCCAGTTTGATCAGCGTTTTCATGCTTACGCCTTGCGAGGGTAGAACGTGTAGATCGTCATCCAGCCTAGGCCGATGACCAGCACAAGTCGCGGACAGAGGGGCCAGGATGTTTCCCAGATCCAGAGTCCGGCGGTCACGGGCAGAACGAGCAGCCAGATTACACCCTGCATGACCCACGGCAAGCCGTGGAAGGATTGCCAGCTGGTATCAAGGATCGCCTGGTTGAAGATGAGCGCGGCGGCGAAGCCGAGCCATAACACGCTGAGAATGGCAAACGCACCGATGTTGATGATCATATTCACGGTCAGAGGCCTCCTTATCCCGAGTGTAGCGGAGGAGAAAAAAAGACTCCCCCGCCAATGGGAGAGTCTTCACTATCCGAGTGGATAGTATGGTCATGTGGACAGGTAGGCTACGGTCCCCGTTGCCGAATGTACTCGCTTACATCCACGTTGTAGTTCACTTCTTCCAGAGTAAACACTGCCCAGGGTTTGCCCTGATCCAGCCAGGTGGCAGAGCCACTGGCATCGAGCTGGCTTCCTTCTATCTTTTTTCCTGCCAGGTTCCTGGTGATCCACAATATCTTTTTCGCCTGAGTGCCTGAGTCTCTGAAACGCATGGCTTCCATCGAATCAAGCAAATCCGTTTCGGGATTGAACCGCATGACAAAGTTTTCTTCCATGCCTTCAAACGGCACATACAACAAGGCAGTATTCTCATCCACTGCCTCCCAGCGGACGCGCGGATCTGTAATCCAAATGGAGGGGAACCAGGCTGCCTCTGCCCACACCGCCAGGTTCGCGGCTTGATTGGTGCTGGCGTCGTCATCGATCGGATCCCCCACCGGAAGTTTGAACAGACTTTTGCCATCCAGGTAGCGCTCATTAACTTTCATCAGCGGCATCCCGAACCAGGTCGCTTCGAAATAGTGGCGGTAGTCTCTGCCGGCATTGTGGACAAAGAGGAACCGCGCTGGCATCTTGACCCCAAACGGGCTGATCACCGCGCGTCCCTTCATCACAACCGTTTCAATGACTGGGATCTCGTCACCATAGACTGTTTTGTAGAAACGCTCCACCGGCGCGGGCAACCCTGATGGAAGTGGAATGGTTTTAAGTTGAGGCGTTTTTTCTGGATAAGCTAGAAAAGGCTTGGGCTTGATCTGTAATCCCAGCCAGCCTAGCAAAGATAGGGCGGCGATGATGCAAATGATGATAATGATGGTTTTCATGTGTTTTCCGTTTTGAAGGATTGTCCTTTAGAGTTAAGTTGGAATACTGATCAACTTGAAGATGACCGGTGTTCGTCGACTGAATAGCGTTCGTTGCGAGCCTCTGTTTTGTATTTGAGCGCGATTCTTCCATATGGTACCTCTGAAAAGTTGCTGAAGAGGCGGACCGTAAGCCCGATGGCGATCAGCGCCAGAATAACGAATGGGACAGTAAACACCATTGCTTGTCCGATTGTGATCACTTCTGCCAACACCTGCATGATCCCTGCTGTCGTGAGACTCGGTCCCAGGATCGAAGTAAAAACAAGCATTGTGGAAGCGAGCAGATAACCAAGCGGCGCGAGACGGAGGATCCATACCCCGGCGAGGATGAGAGCGGGCGCAATGATTCCAATATCGAGGATCCCTGTCATAAAAGTTGTGTAGTAATAAGCCTCCGGAGGAGCTTTACTCTGCAGCAGCGCAGGGACGATGGACAACATGAGCCAGACCAGGCTAAGGATAATTCCAGACACAACCAGAAAGATGCCCATTCCGCGGCGAGGCAGGCTCTCTGCGAAGTATGCAGGCAGTGCCGGCAGATCAAAGGATGCAAGCGCCAATATCATCCCAAAGAGACTGGCGGAAAAGATAATGATATAAACCAGGAACAGGTTGTTATAGGCGGCCCCAAAGCCCAGGGAAATATAGTTGTAAAGGAAATAAGCGAGTGAGCCCGCCAGCAATAATCCTCCGCGCAGTGAGCCACGGCGGTACAGCACAAAAGAGATCAGTAGTAACGGGATCGCCAGGAAAAGTGTGATCAGATCTCCCGCCTTGAACCCCAGGGCGCCAATTGGTGTGTCGTAGCGATACCAGCCTTGCCCCCAGATCTGTACGGTCTCTCCTCGAACGGACATGAATGAGAACGAATTACCTTCATTCGGGGAGAACAACCCGATGCCAGCAGCGAACAAAGCCAGTGCGGCGATCAGGGGAACAATCCAGTTCAGAGCAGATTGATTTTTCATTGTTTTTCTCCTGCGGATGAGTCTAGCAAAAGACATCAAAGGACTCCCTCGCCAATGGGGGAGTCTTCAACTGGTCAGGTGGATAGGTGGCTGGAGCATCCTTGCAGGCTCCACCACCTCATCCCGCCAGTGAAACACATGCCGCAGGTTCTCTTCCAGTTTTGCAGGGTTCTTCTCATAACCTTTCGCCAGCTCGGCGAGATGTTCGTAATAACCTGCAAGCTTTTCCAATGGCGCACGAGAGACAACACCGCGCTGTAAATTTTCTTCCAACTGTCGGAGTGTTTCCAGCCATTCCTCCACTGGCATCCCCGCGGTTTTCCTGAAATCACGGATGACCCATTGACGTTCGAACAACGAGCGACGTTTCCAATCGTCAGACTGTTCTTTCAACGTGACGCGCACCGCTTCACACAAAGCCTGAGCCTGTCTCCGTTTATCGTCATTCATCTCGGCTGGTTTCTCTTCCGTTGTCTCTGCGCCAAAATTGATGTCTGCCGCTTTGAGCGCCTGAATGGATGAGATTTCCTGCCCGCGGAATTTCTCTGCAAATACGATTGAGGCTGCAAACCCTGCACCTGCCTCTTCAACCGATAGCACAGCGTTCTTATTCAACGCAAAAAGCTCTTCAACAGTCATGCCCATCTTTGGCGCGAGTTGCTCCACGGCTTTGGAGGCTGTCTCGGTTGGGACGAGCCCTGGCCCGATCGTATAAGCGATCACATCTGTGCCTTCCAGTTCGGCATCCAACGTGTTTGCCAAATGCACCTGCGCGGCTTTGAACGTTTCGTAACCACCGAGAAAAGCTGTCCCAGTGGAGGAGACGCATGCAAACACGCCGTGGTTGCGCTTGATCATATCGGGCAGAAAGCTCTTTGCCATTAACACAGGTCCGCGCAGGTTGACGCGGTAACTCCGGTCCCATTCCTCGATGGGTAGATCCTTCACTTCCCCCAGTACAGCGATCGTCGCGTTGTTGATGACCGCGTCCACTTTTCCAAAAGCAATCATGGAAAGGTTATACAAATTCTTCACACTTGCTTCATCACCTACATCTGTAGGGACGAATAAAACGCGGTCTTTGCAATATTCTTCTTCCAGCGCCTGTTCGGCTTTTCGTCCGTTTTGATGATCGATCTCGGCAATGACCACATTTGCGCCCAGCCAGAGCAACGCTCGCGCGGCTTCATAGCCGATCCCGCCACCTGCGCCGGTCACGACGACCGTTTCTCCAGGCAAGGCTTCGGGGCTTAATCCGAGTTGAGAAATTATCATTGTCATAGCTGCCTTTTATTACTTGAAATGGACTGTTAGCAACCCCGTGATAATAAACAGGATCACTCCCCATGCCACGAAGCCAATGACCGCCAGAGGACTGCCAATCAAATAGGCAACCGCGCTTATCAATCCCAATATTCCATACGAAATCATCAACCAGCGCAACCAAAATTGTATTCCTCTGCCGGAGAAGATTGGAGCGGCTATCAGCATGGCTAAGCCCAAGAACCATCCCCAACCCATCATTTCCAGTCCAAACATCACTGAACGATCTCCATAAGGTAAAAACCAATCCAGCCCCTCCACTGTCCCGGAAGCAATACTCCGGCTGACTACTCCCAATTGAGTAAACCGGTTAATACTGACTGCAGTTGCGAACAGCAGCGTAAATGCCTGACTGCTCTGGCTGAATACTTTCTTCCCAGGCGCAGTAACTGTATGGAGACTGACCATCACGATCACAATGACAGGACAGAAGAGCAGACTGATGATCCCACCGAATAGTTGTATGTCATCAGACGGTGGCATAGTGAACCGCCCGGTTAGGACCATCGCAAGAATAATCAGGAAATAAACGATCCCGCCCAGGGTGGTTATTAACGCTGACCAGACCCCTGCTGGACAAGCCCGGACTTTTTCTTGTTCAGTGGGGAGAATATCCCGCTGATTGTTCAATTTTTGTTTTGTTTGCATTTCTTTCAATTCATCTCTATCGCTACGTTCCCGAACCATGCATAAAGCAGGAATACCAATACCGGGATCGAGAACAATGTATCTGTTACGCCGGCCGGAATGATCGTGGTCGCAGAGACCATCGTAACGCTGCTCAAGATCATTCCCAAAAGCAATGCCCACTTCCGCATGGACCAGCATCCCCACGCGGCAATGAAGCGCGCAATTCCCCAAAAAACGCCATACATGGCGATTGCCGAAGCGTTCCGTTCAAGTGCCGGGCCGGTCAGGCCGCCAAAACTGGTCAATACCTGTGGAATGGAACTAATGAATACCAGCCCGGCGATCTCGATCAGTCCGTGTAAAACAAGCAGGATTGATGCAATGTGAGAACTGAACTTTCTGTTCATTGGGTTTAACTTCGAGATAACAAATAATGGGTGACGGCATTCAATACTTTGAGTCCAGCCAGGATGGCAATCGCGATCAGCGCCTGCTGATCATTCTCAATGAATGGGAGTCTCCATCCTACAAACACAGACAATGCGATAAGCAGGATCACTCCGCCCAGGATGTAACCAATGAACGCAAGAGGGTGTGTCCATTGACCGGTTGCGGCGATGCGCCCGATGCCGGCTTGTGTACAGATGGTCATTCCAATGATGACCAGCAGCACAATATCCACTCGGACGTTGGAGAGCAGGGGCACTTTTTTGCCAGTTGCGCCGATGAAGACAACTGCCGCGGCGAGCAAAGCCAGGAGTAGAATGCTCGGCGTAATGACAGCGGGTTGAGAAATTGTTTTCATTGTAAGTCTCCTTTTGGATGAGCCTTGCAAAGGTTGATCACTTTGGGTGTCAAAAGCAAGGCAAACCTTTACACGGCTGCATGATCTGTCTGGATAATAGCGTTATCAAACAAAAAACTCCCCCGCCAACGGGGGAGTTTGTCACTGGTCAAGTGGATAGGTACCACTTTCCTGGCTCCGAGACCGGAGGACGTGAGAATGAAATTATTCCCGGCTTGCTCATTTGGCTTTCGGCTCGGCAAGAGCTTCTTTGCATCATGAGACATCCATCAGGAAAAATACTCCCCTACTGATGGGGGAGTATGATACGGGTCGAGTGGATCAGTGATGCTCTTGTCAAAACAGAGGATCTGTGGAAAAATACGGGTGCTTCGTTCAGGGTGCCCCCCTCACTCTGGACGGAGCATTTTTTAATCCATTGGTGATCGATTATTTTCCCCAAACTTACTGCAACTGATCAACTAGGTTGTGAATGACCAGCGGCCAGCGCACGTTTTCATCCAGTGCGTCTCCCAGGCGGATGATCACGACATTTTTGCGCGGCGCAACGTAAATGATCTGGTCATACTTGCCATGAGCGTAGAAATCGTAAGTGTCATCGGGATTGTTGATTCCCCACCAGTGATATTTATAATACCTGCTATAACCAGGCCAACTTGTCATGGTTTCCAATGGGCGCAGGTCTGGGCGGAGAGGTTCGGTCGATTCGCGCACCCAGCTCTCGGGCAGGATTTGAGCGCCGTTCCAAGACCCGTTGTGTAAAAAGATCAAACCAAAACGAGCGTAGTCAATAGCCCGGGCATTGATCCCGCTTTCCATTTTTTCGAAACCGCGCTCTTCACTATCCAGGCTCCATGAAGCGGGGGATTCCGCGCCCATAGGCTTCCAGAATTTCTCCTGCAAGTATTCCGCCACATGCATCCCCGTTGCGCGTTCGATGATCAGCCCCTCGAGCAGGAGATGATAGTTGTTATAGCGAAATGCCTTACCAATCGGGGTGCCGCTCGCTTTGACGCTGAGAGCAACCTCCCGCAGATCAGGCGGATAATACGTGAGGGCATCATCCCCGAAGGGGACTTTGTATACCGGGATTTCATCGTTATTGAGATAACGGATCCCGGAGTTCATCATGAGCAGATCACGGATGGTAAGCTCATCGAGCCCGCGCCCCGCTATCTCGGGGATATACTCGATCACCGCGTCGTCCACCGACCCTATGCTGCCGTCCGCGATGGCTGCGCCGATCAACGCCGAAACAAATGACTTTGCGGCGGAGAAGGATGTATTGAGCTCATTTCGAGAAGACTCGAGATAGGTTTCAAAGATCAGCTTGTCGTCTTTAACAATGAGGAAGGCGCGCGTGCCTGTCCTTTGGAGTAAGTCGTCGAGAATCTCTGTACGTGTTTCACCTTTGTACGGATATTCCACTTCGTAGGGAGCACTCTCATCGTCTCTTTGGATAAGAGACACCGTTTCGCCATTCGAAATGACGCGCTCAGGGAAGATTTTGATATCTCCGATATCTGATTCGCCATAACGAAGGATGCGCCAGGCATAGGTGGGAGAATTGAACAGGCTCATGGCGATGAACAATATCAGGAAGAAAATGCCGATGAAAATGAGTAAAACCGTAATTCCTTTCCCTGCTTTTCTTAACATGATCAGGCTCCTATTATCTGTTCATTCAATAGCTGCATGACGGCGGTAGTTGCTCCAAAAAGCAGTATAGCAAACATGCCAACCAGTGACCATTGACCGAGTTGGGCGAAATAGCCGGGACTGTTGATTTCACTATACATCGCCATACCGAGCGCGACCAATAGTGCATTCCTGCCCCATGACCTGGCTTGAAGCGTGGCAATTCCGCTAACAAGCAATGCGAGAGCAAGCAATCCTTCTGCGGCGATGTGGAAGCCGATTGCCCACAGTGTTGTTTGTAATTCAGGTACCGAGTCTGTAGTGATAAAGAAAATCCACTGCACGATGATTAATATTCCAATGCTGATTCCATACCAGGATGCGAATCTCATTTTTTGCTCCATATCGAGTGAAATATGATTTCATTGTATGGCCTGATAACAAAAAACTCCCCAATCGACGGGGGAGTTTAAGACTATCCACTTGGACAGTTTTGATTGGAATATAAGTGTTAGACTTTATCGGAAATAAGGTTAATGGTCATAGTTTCAGTGGCATCTTTCTGCAGTCAACTCGAAGGTTATGTAAACTACAAGCGATGACCATGAC
>DATKED010000035.1:0-14366 GCA_035512375.1 Anaerolineales bacterium | reverse complement strand
TCAGATGGCAAACGCAACTCAGCGGGTGTCCAGCCTAGAAAGGAGAACTACTATGAACAATCTTTACCCGTGGCATGATGAGCAAATGGTTCGACATGAAATGCGTGAGGTTGACCATGCTGTCGAACAGGATCGTTTGCTCAAGGAAACAGGTCTTTCGGCTCCAAACTTGCTGGCTCGTGCAGGTGCTGCTCTGCATAATTTGCTTGTCGCGCGGAGCAAGAGGCTTCAAGATCACCATTCGGTCGAGCCTTAATCTTATCAAAGCGCCAAATTGGCGCCATAAACTGGAAAAGTATCTTCTCTTCACAAAGGATGGTTGGGTACGGAGCAAATACCTGATCACCCGCCTCAGAGGAATAGCTGCTTTGTAAATCTTTCAAAAAGGAGAAACAATCATGAACAAGCTTTTCAAAACCCTCAGTTTCGTTTTCATCGTGATGCTCATTGCTTTGGCGTTCGCGCAAGCCAGGCAAGCCACCGCAGCCCCCAAGGATCTGCCGTATGGCCTGACCCTGCAAAACACCAGAGCCTCGGTGGAGCAGAATTCGGGTCACCCCAGGGTGTACCATGCCCCGCAAGCCGGCTGGGCGCCTGGCTTACCGGATTCAGGTAGTTCCCCGGATTACACCCACTATTGGGCTGTTTACAAGCGTTTTGATGTGACGATCATCTACAACTCGCCATCGCCCACGGACCAGAATGCGACCATCGCAGACATTGTTGTCAGCGAGTAATGTAATAGGTTCGGCAAATAAAACCGTTCGAGGCATGCCGTTTCCAAGAACAGCACCTCTAAAGCCCTGCACCAGTGATTAGCTGGTGCAGGGCCTGCGAAAAAACTATCCAATTCAAGGAGATCAAAATGTTTACAAATCGTTCGTTCTATCTGTAATTGTGACTGCATTAGTTGTAGTCACAGCCTGTGCGCCCAATGTTGCAGCAACACCGATCTCACCGACAGTTGCTTCGGCACCCACGACCGAGGTGCTCCCTACCAACCCGACTCCAGAGGCTTCCCCTGCTGTCGAAGCTCCACCACTTGAGTTTAGAGGTCACACGGGTGATCTCTGGGGCGTAGCCTTCTCGCCGGATGGCAAATACCTGGCAACTGGCAGTCATGATGGCACTGCCCGACTGTGGGATATTGCCACCGGCCAAACCATCCGCATCTTCTCCGGCCACACTGGTGAAGTTGAGCAGGTCGCCTTCTCGCCCGATGGCAAATACCTTCTGACAGCAGGCGAAGGCGATCAAACAGCTCGTCTATGGGATGTCACCAGCGGTGAGATGGTCCAGGTCTTCTCCGGCCATACCGGGGGAGTTGCTTATATAACCTTTGGTGCTAGTTGAGTCATGGGGTATCCTCAAGGGTGCTGAAACCTAAAAGGAGACACCCCATGACTACAGAGGATATTATCCTACACATTTTCTACCTGGTGGCAACTTCTCTGCCGGCGATCCCACGACATGCGCAGGCGAAGTTATATCCGAGTGAATTGCTGACGATTGGCATTCTGTTTGCGTTGAAAGGCGGTCACTTCCGAGCCTTCTACCGCTGGCTGAAGCGGGATTATGGTGACTGGTTTGGCGATGGGACCTTACCAGAGCGTACTCGCCTGCAACGTCTGCTCAAGACCCATCAGGATTGGTGTGATTTGCTTTTGTCGGATCCAAGCTTCTTTACCGTGATCGACAGTTATCCCATTGAGTTGCTGTTTCCGATCCGGGAAGGACGGAGCGAGCAACAAGTGGGGAAAAAGGGTCGCGACAAAGGCCGTTGGAGTATTGGGATCAAGCTGTGTGTGTTGTTGAATGAGGTTTGCCGAGTCGTCAATTGGGATTGGGCAACCATGAATGTGTACGACAAGCATTTTCATCCGGTCGTCGAACCCTTTATCGGACAAACCATCGCCTTGGCCGATTTCGGTTTTCGAGCCAAAGACGGTGTTCCCGAAAACATGAAAATCTGCAAGAAAGGAACTTGGAATGAACGGATGTGTGTCGAAACGGTCTTCTCGATGCTGACCACCATCTGCGACTTGAAACGCATCCACCATCGTCTGTCAGCTTACATTCAGATGCGCTTGGCTTATGTCGTGGCCATGTTCAACATCCTGTTGGATTTGTTTCACTGGCGCCATCCTGAAGTTGATCCTTTCAAGATGAGCATCGCCGAATTTTCACTTTGAACTAGCACCATTGGTTACTACGAACAGCGCGGCTGGGATTCCACCGGCCATATCACGCCCGAGACATTGGAGCGGCTGAGCCTCAAAGAATTTGCCGTTAGTTAATTTATTTTATGCCTGTCACTTTGCGGCCCATCGGCCATCTGAAAAGCGCGGTCAATGACCAGACAGAATTAGCCGTTCCGGCGGGTATCTCCGTCCGCGAGGCGCTTATCCTCATCAAAATCCCGCCTGAAGTGGTGGCGCTGGTGGTCATCAACGGCATTCACCAGACGGACAAAGACACCATCCTGCAGGATGGCGACATTATCAAACTAATGGCGGTCATTGGCGGAGGATAGCGAAAGTTCAGGGTGATCAATCGAAAGGAAACGGACCAGGGAATTCCCTCAAGTCAGTTTCCTTTCGTCTTCTTTAAACCAGGTGGCATAATGGGGAATGCGATCGCTCTGCGACATTTTCCTGCGTCTCCAATTGCTCAATGGGTCTTCGCTGTGATATTCTCCTCCCAATAATTATCCAGGTAGAGTAGAAGTGAAATTTATCATGAGTTCATGTGCCAGTTTTCAGTTCTGCACTTTTTCCATCGCGACGGAGGTTCCTTCGTGCAAGCTTGAATCGGGCCTGGCTGGTCTCGTGATAGAGAACGCCCCGACAGGTGACAATCGGGATTATCCAGGTGAAACATTCTGGGGTAAGATGAGCGCCAAGAGCTCCCTGCATGAATCCATTCACTGAAGAAATGTTCGTCCTCTTCGCCATCCTGACCCTGGGCGCATGGCTCGGTCACTGGTCATGGCGAGGCATCTCGCTCGGTACCGCAGGTGTGCTTTTCGCCGCACTGGTGTTCGGACATTTTGGTTTGGGCGTCCCCAAAGCAGTGATGGACCTCGGTCTGCTGCTGTTCGTCTACTCGGTGGGGCTGAGCGCCGGACCGAGCTTTTTTCGCACCTTCCGCAAACGCGGAATGCAGTTTGTTGTCCTGGCACTGGTTGTGGCGGGCACAGGGGCAGTTGTCACCGTGCTGCTGGCTTATCTCCTCCATCTTCCGCTCGCACTAGCAACAGGACTCTACGCCGGCTCGCTCACATGCACCCCAGCCCTGGCTGCTGCCACAGATATGTTCGGCCGCGTGCTGCCCGAAGCTGCCCCACTGGCTTCCGTTGGCTACGGTATCACCTATCCATTCAGCATGATCGGGATTGTACTGTTGATCCAGTTTTTGCCCAGGTTGCTGAAACGATCCGTAAAAACCGAGGAAAAACTCTGGCTGGCTGAAAAAGACATGGAAACTCCTGGTTTGCAGGCACGCCAGTTCCGTGTGACCAATGCGAATATCAATGGCCGGACGGTTGCGGAACTCAACCCTCGCCGTCTGGCCAAGGTGAATATCTCACGCATCAAGCACGGCGAAAATGTCTCCGCTGCCATGCCCGAATCTCCGATCCACACTGGTGACCTGGTCATGGCCGTTGGGCCCGAGGAGGAACTTGACAAACTTCGCATTCTGCTTGGCGAGGAAACGAACGAACGCATGGACGTCAATGCCGGAGTATTGAGCGTGGATGTGGAAGTGATGGATGAATCACTTACCGGCAAAACCCTTGCCCAAATGCGCGTCTGGGAGCAGTTTACGCTGGTCATCACTCGAATCCGCCGGCAGGGGTTGGAAATTGTTCCGCACGCCAATGTAGCCCTTGAACGCGGTGATGGCATCCGCGTGGTGGGCGAGAAAAGAGCGGTGGAGGCATTCGTCCGTCGTGCGCAGGGTTCGCCGCGCAAAGCCATGGAGACCAGTATGGTTCCTTACCTGATCGGGCTGCTAGCCGGGGTGCTCATCGGCCTCGTGCCGGTTCCGATGGGACAGGGGATCACGCTAAAGTTGGGGATGGCAGGAGGTGTGTTCATCACCAGTCTGCTGATCGGTCATTTTGGCAAGTTTGGGCCCTTCCAGCTATACGTCCCGCCCGCGGCGAAGAATCTTACCCGCGAACTGGGGCTGATGCTCTTTCTGGCCGGTGCGGGAACAAATGCGGGCGCGCACCTGGTGGAGGTTCTCCAGGATCAGGGCTGGATTCTGCTCCTGGCGGGCGCTGCCGTGACGACTCTATCTGCCCTGGCCGGTCTTGTCGTTATGATGAAAGTCTACCGTCTGGGCCTGCTTTCTGCCATGGGTGCGCTCACCGCCGCGATGACCAATCCGCCAGCATTGGCTGCTGCCAGCAGCCAAACTGAGACAGATCTGCCGGCCCTCTACTATGCAAGTACCTATCCGGTCGCATTGATCTTCAAGATCTTGCTGGCGCAGGCGCTCGTAGAAATACTCAGGCGTTTGCTCTAAATCAGTAGCGACACGAAAGTGATAAGAGAAAGTCACACGCCTGCCAAACCTCCGTATCTTCGAAAGAGGACTAGATTTTTCGCCTGCCGGGATCGCAGGACGACATCAAGGGATAAATCACTGGCTGGCATTTTCTTTTTCAGCCTTTCTCCTTCCAACGATCAGTTTGAACTTTGCCGGTTCACGTCTGCGCAGCAACGTGGAAACCAGGGGGCGCAACATCCATCGCAAGCCATAGAAGGGGGTAATGGTTTTCCAGATGAGGTTTAGTTCTTGTGCCAATTCATCCAACCGCGCATAAGTCAGATAATTCTCGCTTTGCAAATTGTCTGATGCGAAACCATATTTCTGTTTGAACTGTGCTTCACGCTCTTCCACCATTTTTTCACCGGAAATATCGCGGCGATAGACAGGTGAATCCATAATCACGATCCGTCCCTCCGTGGAAAGTACGCGTAACGCCTCTTTGAGAGTGATTGTATAATCTTCGGAGTAATGAAAGGATGCATTGAAAATCACTGTGTCGGCAAAGTGATCCATGACCGGCAGATGATTGAACTCCGCCTGAACGGGGATGAAGCTATGTTCGTAATACTTCCACGCGCCCAGCCCGTCCTGTTCATTGACTAACAGATCTACCGCGATGACTCGGTCGCCTTGCGCCGCCAGCCTGTTGGAGAGCCAGCCGCTGCCTGCCCCTATATCGAGGACCTTCAACGAACGCTCAAGAGGATCTTGAAGTCTGGTCAGCACATTTTTCACGAGAACATTGAAACTGCGGGCGCGAATGCGCCAGTCACCCCGGAAGTGACCGCTCAGATCCTTGAAAGGCAAGACACGATAATACTCCGCAGAGGCACTGCCGCGGCCCTCGGAACGGCGGACAGCCTCGTAGTCCGCGATGAAGCGGGCGTAATGGGCTTCGCTTTCGGGGAGGAGGAAGCGCCAGATGCCTTCCACGTTCCAGAACTCCAACCCATCCTTCGGACAAGTGACCCTGTCTGGCGCGCTCCGTTCGAGTTTAGCACGGCAGCGCGGGCAGATGAATAAATCCTGTCTCATGCTCGACCCAGTACATCAATTGCCGCGGCGTACACGATTTCCTGTGAACGCATAATTCCATCAAGACGTTCAGGCGTTTGCCATCGAAGCGAGGCGAGGCTGTCCATTCCGATCACCACGGAAGCCGTTCGTACAGCGCGCACTTGCCCTACTGTGAACAATCCCGCCGATTCCATCTCGACAGTCTTCACACCTTCAGCCTGATATCGCACCACTTCTTCGCGCGTCTCGCGATAGGGCGCATCGGTCGTCCAGGTTGTGCCGACAGTGCACTCTGCGCCACGGGCGCGAATTGCATCAACCAGCTCATTCACCAAAGATGGATTCGCATCAACGTATTTCGCAGGAGGCAGATAATGATGCGAAGCGCCCTCGTCGCGGATGGCACGATTGCATACAACAATATCGCCAGGCTTGATATACGTTTGAAGTGTTCCACCCCACGTCATCAGAATCATTTTCTTCGCACCCATCACGGCGAGTTCTTCAGCCAGTTCCATCACCATCGGCGAGCCGCCGCCGAAGCTCGTCAACACTGCCACTCTGCCCTTCATCTTTTTCACAGCATACACATCCGCATTCATCGCGCCCGCGCGTTCCACAGGGATGCGCCAGCGCATGCGATGTGGCAATCCGCGCTCCAGACAAAACAACGCGCCCTCAGGCTGCACCTTTGGCATTCGGCCAAGGCGTGCGCGATAAGCAACAAGCCTGTCTGCTGTTAGCAAAGACTCAAGCTTATGTTTGTCAGGATAATTGGGAAAACTCATGGGCTTCTCCTTGAACCAGGGCAAACGACCGCGCGCTCACAAGCAGGCTGATGGACTGCAGACATTCGGCAATCAGCGAAGCCCATGCGGCTCCTTCTGGACCTCGTGCTGGGATCCACCAAAGATTCAGGATCAGCATCCCCAACAGGGACACCGCTAACGCGCGTCCGATGAGATACTCCTGCTTCGAGACGAGAAAGGATAATGTGAGATACGTATTGATCGTGAATGGAATCAAACTCCAAGCCAGGATTTGTAAAACACCGGTCGATGCAGCAAACTCAACACCATACAGCAAAGTTACCAAGAACCTCGCAAGTGCAAACAAGAGCAACGCGATGATAATTGCACCTGCAATTAAGAATCTGATGGTAATAGGTGGATCTCGATCCGTGGCGCTGCTGGCGACCCTACTCGACCAGTGTCTCATTCCTTGCGCCATCGCCGGATATAACGCAGCAAAGACAGCAATATGCGCAGTCTTCGACGCTTCGATCATCCGCGCCGCAGCCGAGAAGATTCCCGTTTCACCTGGAGTGGTCATCAGCGAAAGCATGGTCACACCCAGGCGTTGATAGAGCATGGTGAGCAGAGCAAGGGCTGCAATGGGAGCTGTTGCTTTCAAGAAAGAGGAAAGAGGGAAGGAAGAAAACTGCCATGAATGCCAGAACCGGGGAATAGCAAAAGAACAAAGCAAGGCGGCAAAAACCGCAGCAATAATTTGAACGGAAAGAAGGAAAGCAGAAAGAATTACAAGAGTGGTCTCGCGCAACATCAGCACAACGCCAACCTGTAAAAGCGAGACAACGATATTGAGCAGGGCGTACACAGCCATCAATTGCTTGCCGCGCAGCGCGGTGGTGAATACACTAAAGAACGCAAGCGGAATCAACGTAAGGCTATATACCTTCAAAGCTGTGACTGTTTCCTGGCCTTGATTAGGGATCCACGCGCCGAAGATCCACACGAGGGCAATCAACGCAAAGGACAGTGCAAGCTGAATTGCCAGCGCGCCGGGTAAACCGGAGAGGTCGTCTTTTGCGGAGAGGTCGTCTTTTGCGGCGATCTCGCGGATGAGCAGCATGTCTGTGCCAAAGGTCGTCAGTGCGTTGGCAACAAATAGGAGCGCAGCAATAAAAGCATAGGCACCGAATCCATCACTGCCCAGCTGCCGCGCCAGCAGGATGGTAAAGATCACCGCCAGTCCCTGCGCGGCGAAGCGGGCAAGGATCATCCAAAGCGAGTTTTTGGTGAGGCGGGAGTTCATCTCGGCTGGTAACGCATGGTCAGAATATAAAAATCCCCCCAGCCATACCAGGGCCAATGCGGTGAGAGTCTATCGTCGAGCCAGCTTAGTATTCCATATAAGCGCGGATACCATTTGGCAAAGTTCCTGCTTTCCGCGGTGGGTGTGAGCACCGATAATCCGTCCAGTGCCAGCAATTCAAATTCACTCCCAAACCATCGAATGACCTGCCGCGGTGAAAAATAATAAACGTCAAAATTCAGACCTTCGAGATTGGCTCGTACACTGCCGCGCGAGAAACGTCGGAATGCCAGCGAGAAATTCCCACGAAAAACTTCAGCCATCTCCCATAAACAGACACGCGGCATCAGTACCCATGTGACGATGCCGCCAGGCTTGAGAATCTTTGGCAGTTGTCGGATGACCGGAGTCAGATCGGGAATGCAATTGAGTCCACCCAGATCAGAGAAAACTGCATCGAACGGCGCACCGTGCACATCCTCCAGTGAAAGAAATGAACGTTCTTCCATTGTCACGCGGTCATGCAAACTCAAAGTATCTACTTTATCCTGCAAGCGATTCAGCATGCCCGGCGCAATATCCGTTGCATGGACAAAATACCCACGTTGTGCGAGTTGCACGGCATCCGTACCTGTGCCGGCGTTGAGTTCAAGGATGCGCGCGCCGAGTCGGATATATTGCGTCACATGCAAATAAACTTTGTTCCGCATCCGTGTCAGATGCGGGTGATCCCTTGCGAACGAGTCATATTTTTCCGCGGTTCGTGAGAATGCTTCGGCAACGGTATCCAGCGGAGGCTGGCTCATCGCTCATCCTGCGGAGTGGGGGTCGCAGCGGCTTCGTGAGGCATATGCGGCAGCGCAGTCAGGGCAATTTGTGATTTTGAAGCAAGCCTATTCAGTTGGAATCGAGCAATTGGTAACGTGAGAAGGTTGTATCCCAACCGAATAACCGCGCGCCCGCTCCTGAGAGATTTCCATGCTTTGCGCGCTCGAAATTCCTTGTGGATTACGCTGTGTAATTTTCGATAAAACCCGGTCGGGAACGGACCCTGGTACAGCATCGCAAGGTCCTGCGAGTCCTGCCAGTTTTGTTTTTCGCCGAGCTGTTCATGCACGGCTTGATAAAACTTCGTCCCGGGCAACGGATACGAAACCGAAATACCGATGTCATCAGGGTCGCAAGCGCGCACGAGTTGAATAGTCTTCTCAATATCTGCGCGCGTCTCGCCTGGGTAACCGAACTGCAGGAAGAATCCAACGCGTATGCCGGCGCGCTTTAATCGCCGCGCCGCTTCATGGATTTGTTCCACGCGCGTTCCCTTTTCCATGGCATCCAGGATTTTTTGCGAACCTGACTCTGCACCCATCCAGACTGTCCGCGCTCCCGCGCGGGCTAACGCGTCCACTTCGTCCACGCGGGTCAACAAGTCCGCGCGGCTGAGACACTTAAACGGGATCAGGCTTCCCTGCGCGTGGAGCGCATCCGCAAAGCGCGTCAGCCAGCCAGGCTTGAGTCCCAGAATATCATCCGCAAACCAGATGTGGTCAGGGTGGTAAGTCTCCTTCAACCACCTCATCTCCGCTGCGACATTTTCAGGCGAACGCGAATGATAGCGCTGTCCCCAGATCGGTTTGGCACACCAGTTACAGTGGAACGGACAACCGCGCGTCGTGACCATGTTCATCGAAAAATACCCATGCCGCTTCAACCAGAGCGCGCGATATTTTTCAATGTCCACCAGATCCCACGCGGGAAAAGGTAATGAATCTAAATTAGATAGATCAGGGCGACGAGTAACAAGTGATGAGCGAGCGCTTGCCAGGCCAATCATGTCTGGCGCGTCATTCCCAATCGCTAATTGACCCAGCAATTCGATCAGTGTTTCCTCCCCTTCACCGATCAACACATAGTCCGCCCCTTTTGCAAGATATGTTTCATAATGGTCCGTTGCATCTGCGCCACAAAGGATGACTGTGCAGTCGCGCGACTTTGCCATATCGATCATCTTGAACGCAGCTTCACGCATTCGCAATAAACACATCTTGGAAAGATAATTGAAATTATCTTCATAAAGAATTGCATATTGCGGCTGATACTCATCCAGTGTCTTGCCCCATTCGTCCTCAGACTCAGCCAGCATCGCGTCGAACAACGCGACCTCGTACCCGTGCTGACGCAAATAACTTGCGGCGTACAACGTCCCCAGCGGCGGATAGGGCTGCAGCGCCTCCCAAAGTTTCGGGTCGAAGCGCAGGAAGTAGGATTGACCAAGCAGGATTTGAGTCATATCGTTTTTGTAGTAGGGACTTCGCGCAGCACCTCTTGCGGGTCAGTCGCTTTTTGCAAACGGACGGCGAAAGCCGTTACCACATTTTCACCATGCCGATCTATATGACCTTTGCATACATCTGCGGAGAAATAAGATTCAAAGCTGGAAGATTGCTCACGGCTCAGCCTCTCTATCTTTCGATTCATCTCCCATTTCTCAAGGCGGTTTGCAAAAGGAAGGCGAAGTGGAATTTCCAGGACTCGTTGAAAAAAAGTATTGATCTCCACCTGCTGGAAACCTGGCGGCATTTCAGGTTCCATTAATGCATTGGGGAGATAATCAACCATCCAAACATTGAGACGCCGTATCTCACGGTAAATATCCATACCAGAAAGCGGAATCATCTGCGCCAATTCATGCGCGACATAGAGTGACCGCTCTTTCAACTCCAGCGCATTGGTTGTGATAAGGTAATTGGGGCAAAGATTTATGCCTTCAAGCTTCGCAAAACGCGCAACCAATAGAGATAAAGCGCGGCAGGTCCAAAGCCGGTTTGGCGCGGTGACCAGCATGTAATCCACATCTTTGCCCTGGTCAGTATTGTTCATTGCCAATGAACCGGTGACCGCTACCATCCGCACGAACGGAAGGGACGCGATCATCCGACCATAGCGCGTGGCTTGAGGCCACAACCAGGCGGCAACCTGCGCGCGTCGCTTTCTTGTTTCAACGATCTGCTCCCGGCCGGGCAACGTGAAATATCCATCGACCTGCGCAAAAAGAGTCTCATCCGCCAATACTCGAGCAACTTCGTCATGGGAGGCTTTCAGGGCAGTGAGATAACGGTATACTTCGGGCGCGGTCAACGGATAATCAAATATGTCTGCATAAGCGAGTGTGTGGAAAATGGAGCGCAAGAGATTCTCAGGAGATTCGTCTACCACAGGAAATCCAATACAATAAAATGTGCGTATTAATAATTGAACTATACATCGTGTAAAAGGTTCTGTCAAATTATCCCATGCATCTTGTTGTTGTTAGTCCATTTCCTCCATCAATTACTGGCATCGGACAATACGGTTATCACGTGACACGCAGCCTGGCAAATTCAGGACTGTTTTCACGTCTCACCATCCTTGCAGGGGCAGGCCATGACGGACAGCCTCCCAATCACCTGGGTTTGACGGAAATTGATTACTGCTGGCGACCAGACTCACTGAGCGCGCGACAGGCGATTTTGTCCCGCCTGAAGCGATTGAGTCCAGATTTGATCTGGTTCAATCTGGGCGCGAGCATTTTTGGCAAATCCCCTTTATCCAATTTGTCTGGCTTATTAACGCCCATGATCGCGGGGCGGATGTTTCCAACGGTTGCGACATTGCATGAACTGGTTGAACTTGCAGATTTGCGGGCGTTGAATGCACCAGGCGGCGTCCTTGCGCCCTGGGGCGCGCGTGTTTTGACGCGCATCGCCACACAGGCAGACGTCATCTGCCTGACCATGCAGCACTACACGGATTGGCTCTCCACGCGCGGCACAGATTGTATGCACATTCCGATTGGCGCATACCATGAGCCCGAATTGCTGCCTGAAGCAGATTCGGGTGAGTTGTTGTTCTTCACTACGCTGGCACCGTATAAAGGATTGGAATTATTAATCCGGGCCTTCACTCGATTGCGCACAGAGTCTCCACACTTGCGTCTGACAATCGCCGGCACGGCTCATGCCCGCTTTCCGAATTATGCTCGCGACCTAAAGACTCACTTTAATGGGACGCATGGGATTCAATGGCTGGGGCAAATTTCAGAAGATGATGTAAAGGATTTATTTCGGCGCGCACAGATCGTGGTTTTGCCTTACGCAGCCTCAACCGGCTCTTCGAGCGTGTTGTATCAAGCTGCCACATGGGGACGCCCAATTGTCGCATCTGATCTGAGCGAGATCCGCAAGATAAGTCTTGAAAACAATCTGCGAGTACAATTATTTGAAAGCAACAACGTGGAAAGACTTTGCGATTCCATTCGCTTGTTGCTCAACTCGCCCTCGCTTCGACGCGCGCAGACTCAACACAATTTCGACGCCATTCAACATCTCCGTCCTAAAATAACCTGCCACCGTTATATCCGAGCATTCAACCGCGCGCTGGAAAAACGACAAAGCACGAAACGCATTCCACTCCTGGAGTCTGCTTAATGCCGCGCAGCGCGCGCCTGGCTGTTTTACTTTCCTCTATCTTTCATGGATTATTGATCCTCGCCGCGCGTTACCGCTTGAGTTATGACGCGTACAACCACATGTTCTTTGGCGACCATTACCGCATGGACTGGTGGTCTCTATGGGACGTGCGCTGGTACACAGGGTTCTCTGTCAATTCGTATCCGCCGCTGGTTCACCAACTGATCGGGGCATTGAGTCACATTATTGGACTCGATGCCGCGTTTGCGCTGGTCCTTTGGATCGCCGTCACACTTCTTCCGCTGGCGGTCTATTCCTTTGCACGCATCTTCGTTGGCAAAACCAGCGCAGGCTACGCAGCGCTGGGCGCGGCATTTCTGCCATCGGCGTATCTGACTGCACACATCTTCGGTCAATTACCAACGTTAGCCGCAACAGTGACTGCCCTCTTTGGCATGGCTGCATTGCATCAATATCTACGCGCTGGGAGCAAACTCAACGGTGCGCTTACCGTTGTTCTCCTGTCGACAGTGCTGGCGTTTCACCATGCCACACTATTATTTTTGCCCTGGCTGGTGCTGGCAATCGCATCACACCTGATCATCAGCAAACAAGTCACTTTGCAAACGCTCGCGTATAGACTGCTGATTGCCGGTATCGTTGCCATGCTCGTAATGTTCCTCGTCATCTGGCCCTTCTGGGGATGGGGTAGCGGGCAATCGATCCAAACACCCATTGACCATGCATCACGCCACAACTTTTTCAGAGATCCGCTTGCGCCGCTGCTTTTCTTTTTGCCTGTGTATGGGCCGCTCATTCTCATCCTTCCGGCTGCGCTTTCGCTGGCGCACAAACTACGATTGCTCGGTCTTGGCTTCGCGTTCTCTCTCCTTTTCATTCTTGGTCTCGGTGATACCACGCCCCTGCCGCGGCTCTTCTTTGGCAACGGCTGGGAATGGCTCACCTACGACCGCTTCGCATTTTGGGCATCACTGACACTTCTACCATTTTTTGGCATGCTCGTTATTTTGCTTCGGCGCCAGCGTTCAAGGGCGATCAGGACAAAGATTTTTCTTACGCTCGCAACAACCTCAATGATCGTTGGACTCGTAACGGCGTTCCTGCCTCTCCAACCTGGCGCAGTGGATATGCGTCAGATCGTGGAGTTCCTCGAGCAGGATGAACATGCAGGATGGCGCTACGTGACCTTCGGATTCGGCGACCAGCTTGCGCTCCTTTCCACGCTGACAACTGCCACCACCATCGACGGCAGCTACCACACTGCACGGACCCTGCCGGAACTCCGCTCAAGCGGTCTCGCCCAGATCGACACCGCGTTCTGGCTTCCCAATGGACTCTCCGCGCTGGACCCGATCCTGCAAAAAGCCGGCGAGCACGGCGTTCGCTGGGGATTTGTGAATGTGCCAAAATATGTCCCGGTCCTGGAAAGGAACGGCTGGACAAAAATAAGAACATTGGAAGGTGGCGTGCAGGTCTGGGAAAACCCGAATGCCGAACTTCCATCTCTGACTCAACCACCACCCGCGAACAATTTAGCATCGTTTTCCTGGGGAACACTTCCGATCCTTTCTCTGATCACCACCTTATCGCTGGCTTCACTTCGCATCTGGCACGCGCAAGCCGAAAGAGTCCTGCGCGGGTTGTATGCATTTCTACTCGGTTTGCTTCCGGTTGGATTATGCCTTTGGTACTACCGAACCATCGCTCCCTTTCCTCATGAACGTGTTTACTTCATCTATACCGACGCGCTGTTCTTTCTGGCAAATGGACTTGTATTGCTGGCAGTAATCCTTTGGCTGGCAGTAAAAATAAAGAATGGCTTTTCTCTTTCATCTTTCCTATTTCTACCTTTGGCTTTCTTCGCTTTGACCCTCCTCAGCCTCCTCTGGTCAAGAGACTGGCGCACCTCGCTATCCATCTCCTTGCATATTGTGCTCATCCTGCTCTTTATTCTTTCGCTGCGCGATTGGTCTCAAGCATGGAAGTTCGTCCTGCTCGGTTTTTGCGTCGCATTGAGTGTTCAATTCGTGACCGGTATCGTCGAATTCATTACGCAAAGCACCGCTTTTCTTGCTCCCCTCCGCTTGAACTGGCCCGGACCGCTCGACCCATCCGTGCGCGGCGCGGTCGTCGTGCAACTGCCAAATGGCGAATCATTTCTGCGCGCCTACGGCACACTGCCTCATCCCAACATCCTCGGCGGATTTGCTTTGATCTTTCTGCTCGGACCCATCGCTTTTTTCATGCGCAGGGAAAAGCCAAATT
>DATKED010000034.1:0-11371 GCA_035512375.1 Anaerolineales bacterium | reverse complement strand
GCCGAGCATTATAGAGACTATCCACCACAGGTTATGTTTGAATTACTTAACGAGCCCACCAACAACATTACTGCACCTTTATGGAATATCTATATACATGATGCCTTGCGTGTTATTCGCGAAAGTAATCCCACTCGTGATGTTATTTTTGGACCAGTCAATTGGAATGCTCATGATTGGATTTCAACGTTGGATGTTCCAGATGATGATCATATTATCGTAACATTCCATTATTATCTGCCATTCCAGTTCACGCACCAGGGGGCGGAGTGGGTGGAAGGAAGCGATCACTGGCTTGGCACAATTTGGCCTGATAACGAAGAACGTAAGCGAGAAATTGCACGTGACTTCGAGCTTGTAGAGGATTGGGCACAGCGACATCAGGTCCGAATTTTACTCGGCGAGTTCGGCGCGTACTCGAGAGCGGATATGGACTCCCGCGTCCGCTGGACCGAGTTTGTGCGGAGGGAAGCGGAACGGTACGGGTTCGCCTGGGCGTACTGGGAACTTGCGTCGGGCTTTGGGGTGTATGACCCGGCGGCAAAGGCCTGGAGAGACGATTTGCTGAAGGCTTTAATTCCGTAGGAGCATCCAGCCACGGAGTCACGGAGATTTATTTTCTCTGAGACGCTCAGCCTGGAGATAATCACATGAACGAGAACATCAGAAAGCGCAAAGGCGCGAACATGGATATTGACCTGGCAACTCCGCAGGGAAATATCCCGTGGGAACAAGACCGTTGTCCGTGGAATGAAGCGGAAGGTACGGACATCCATAGATGCGCGGTGAAGAACATTTCGATTTGCCCTTACTTCTGCGGGGTGGAATATATCGATACGCTTCTATGTTGTTACCCAAATGAAAATACCCTGACCAGGAACAACTAACGCTGGGCATCCAGCCATTTCAATACACCGTTTCCAGCCGTGTAGCCGCTGGCAAAACAAGCTGTGAGCAAATATCCGCCTGTTGGCGCTTCCCAATCGAGCATTTCGCCGGCGCAAAAGACCCCAGGTATCGAGCGCAGCATCAAATCTTCATCCAGGGACTCGAACGTTACGCCGCCCGCGCTGCTGATGGCTTCATCCAGGGGACGTGTTGCTATCAATGGAATCGGTAAATTCTTGATGAAGTGAGCGAGTCGTTCGGCACTCGCTTCGCTCGCGAAATCTTCTTTGGATACGAACTCGCGCAGCAAGCCCGCTTTCACGCCTTTGATTCCCACCGTCTTCTCAAGGTGGCTTGCCATCGTGCGCGAACCGCGCGGCTTCGATAATCTTTGGAGAAGCCATTCGGGTGATCTATCCGGCGCGAGATCAAGCGTCATTACGGTGCTGCCTCTTGCATCGATCTCGTCTCTCAGCAATGCTGAGGCGGCGTAGACCAGGCTTCCCTCCACGCCTTCCTTTGTGACGATAAATTCACCCTGCTGGCGAAAGGACCCAAACGATAACACTACTGATTTGATCGGCTGTCCTTCGAACTTTTCACGAAAATGCAGAGTCCAGTCCACGTCGAACCCGCAGTTGGAGGGACGCAACGGTTCGACCTCCACCCCGGACTCTTTCAGCCAATTGACCCATGCGCCATCCGAGCCGAGCCTGGACCAGCTCCCGCCGCCCAGGGCAAGTACCACCGCATTGGCTTGGGTTGTTTTCTCGCCATTTGGCGACTCAAAGTGCAGAGACTTGTCGGCGAGAAAACCTGTCCACCTGTGACGGAGGTGAACGGTCACGCCTGAGGCGTCTAATCGCTTGAGCCACGCTCTCAATAACGGACTGGCTTTCATCCCCACCACCGCTGGGAAGACGCGTCCCGAAGTTCCCACAAATGTCTCGATCCCCAATCCATGCACCCACGCACGCAGCTCATCCGGCCCGAACGTTTTGAGCATCGGTTCGATCTGTGCCCGGCGTTTTCCATAGCGGGAAACAAATCGTTCGAACGGCTCCGAGTGGGTGATGTTCAACCCGCTTTTGCCAGCCATCAGAAATTTCCGCCCCAGTGACGGCATGGAATCATATACGTCCACGTGAGCGCCGCGCGCACTAATGACTTCCGCCGCCATTAAGCCTGCAGGTCCACCGCCGATGATTGCAACCGATGTAGTCATGATGTGATTATAAGGAGAAGTTTTGTTATATGTCGATCATAATCTTAAGAGATTGCGCGGCTCGTTTGGATCCACCCATACAGCTACCACTTTGCCCACTTCCAACAATCCCAGGGTAGGCGTTGGAAATGTGAAGGTTTTATCCACCTTATAGCCCTGCCTGCCAGTCGCTTTTCGTGTATCAACCCGCTTCTGGCGATAACGCGGATACCAAACCAAGATTCCATAAAGGGAGCCAGCAAGCGCCAGGATGCCAAATACTACGATACAAATCGATGCAATAATCGCAATCATGGAAGGGACTGGATCCATAACGCACCTCATAAGTAGAGAGCGGACAGCGCAACTGTCCGCTCATGTTTTAGGGCTCAACGCCGACCACGCCTCCCAGGGCGTTCATTTTCAGGGTCCAAGTGCTTCCCCTTGTGAACTGCTGGAACTCAGAGACTGTATCGGGTGAATAGGTCTCCTGCCCCCCATCGGCTGTCGAAAATGTAACGGTCAAATCTTCCGATTCCTGTCCAAGCCGCTGACCGTTGGAAATGCTCGGGTCGTCATAAATGGGCTGAAGGTTGTTGCCATCCAGCGTATAGGTCTGGATGGTTGTCCACTCGTCGATGGTGTACGAGCAATACTGCTGGGTTTCGGTATGACACTCCTCCACCACTTCGGAGTAGCCGTTGCCTCGATCGATGGTCCTTTGCTCGCATACATCGCGGCTTTCATTGCGACAGGAAACATTGTATGCATCTGATGGAGGACTGCCCGGTTCACTGCTATAGTCCACCGCGCGGATCTCCTGCAATGGGACAATCGTCTGCCAATGCACATCGACAACCGTCGCCTGAACCGATTGGGAAGGGAAGAGGAACAACGCTCCGATTGCCACACAGCAGATTGCAATCGCTGCGAGAATGCCGCCGATCAACAGCCAGTTGGTCTTTTTCGGGGCAGTCAATTTTCCAACACCCGTCCCAGCACTCGATTTGCTTGGCAAATCGTGTGGAGCCATGGCAGGGGCGCCTACTTTCGGTAAAGGCGATCCGCAATTCGAGCAGACGGAGTTGCTGCCCGGGTTTTCAATGCCGCAATTGTCGCATTTGATGACTTTTGGCAAAGGGGCAGGTACCTGCATGATCCGTCCGGACTCACGTGCTTTGCCCTCGGTCAAGACCCCACCACATTGCGAACAGGTCTCGGCGGTGGCGGGGTTGCGCGTGCCGCAGAATCCACAATGGATATCCGCGCCCGCCTGCGCCGCCTTAACCGCTGCTTCGTCTGCTACAAACTTCTGCTCCGAAGGGAGTTCGAACTGCACATTTTCAGGTTGGGGTGCGCCACAATTTTCGCACGTTTTTACACCACCCTTGTTGCGACTGTCACAATTCGGGCAGGTCCATTCGTTTTGGATGTAACCAAGCGTTCGTCTGCGTCCCATCGTAGATGCTCCTTTTCTCAGCGAGCAATTATAAAAGATGATTTAGAAAAAACTGTGCTCTTCACGTATTTGTAATTCTCTCCCGATCAGAATCCATGCCATTTGCGGATTTCATCGATGCGTGACTCGCAATCAGGTTCCTTATGCGGATTTGGATCACGCACAGCGGTTTCGGATCCCCCTTTGCCAGCCGCGGCGTCAAAGACCGCTTCCGCCCCATTCGCGACGTTCACCGGATCATAGCCGCCCTCCAGCACAAAGACGATCCTGCCGTTACAAAATTCCTCCGCCAGTGCAATGACTTTCCGTGCCAGCATGGAGTATCCCGCCGTGGATAACCCGAGCATGGTAATGGGATCGTTCCAGTGTGCATCGAACCCGACCGAGACAAACATGATCTGCGGTTTGAACGATTCGACAAACGGAACAAATATCCTGTCCGCAACCTGCTGATAGACCTGATCTCCCGCCCGTGCTGGCAATGGCACATTCACGATCCGCTTCTTCGCGTGAGGCGCATCTTCGATCCAGCCGGTGCCCGGATAAATTCCCCATTGATGGGCGGACAAAAATGCAACCCGGTCATCGTTAAGGAAGGCAGCCTGTGTGCCATTCCCGTGATGTGCATCGTAATCGATGATTGCCACTCGTCCCATTCCATTTCTAATTGCAGCACGTGCCGCGATCGCCACGTTGTTGAAAAGACAAAAGCCCATGGCACGTGCTGGCTCTGCGTGATGTCCCGGCGGGCGAACGAGCGCGAACGCGTTTTTTGCATCACCGTTCAGCACGGCGCGGGCGCAGGTGACCGCGCCACCGGCGGCAAGCAAGGCATCCTCAAACGAAGACTGGGTTACATAGGTTGGAGCATGGTCAATGACGCCGGGTGCTTGTTCCCGGCAAACCTGCTCAAGGTTTGCAACGAACGGAGGGTTATGCACATAAGCGATCTCTTCACGTGTAGCAGGTTTTGCTTCGATCACCCCGGCCTCTAACGAGTTGAGCCGGGGCTCCAATACATCCAACCGCGCAGGCCGTTCAGGATGATCTGGATAAACATGATCTGGTGAAGAAACGAAGGTGTAGACGGTTTGCATGATTCAAATTATATCCCCATCACTCGCGTCCCCGAAAGAGCATCGGGACAATATGAGCGGAGTGAACGGCAGTGCATGCAGTCGAAGTATATGTTTCAAATAAAAAAGAAACCGCCGCCTCGCCAGCATGGGGGGGACATGCTAACCGCAGGCGGCGGGTAGACACCTAATACCAATAAAGGGAGGGCAGGTGTCAGTGCCCTCAATATACCTCCGAATAAAGCCTGCGACATTAAAAAAATATTAGAAACCTTATATGATTTGTCTGAAATTATCCCCCATAGTTCTTATATCATTCCCCTTATCTTTATTTATGTCGTCTCTCCTCAAATAACTTCAACCAATCATCAACTTCCTTTTGTGAGAGCTTTTGGTCGTCATCTGGCTTGGGAGAAGAGTTGCGCGCTTGTCTTAGCATCCCTGCAAACGCCTCAGACGAAATGGTCTCTGCCTTTGCAGCACGAGCTTCTGCCTGCACTTGTCTATCAGAAGAAACAACTGTCCAGTTCCTGGCGCTTTTTCCGAGGCGCTTCAACCGGTTGCCGATGGCGTTATCGGCAGTGGCTCCAAGCCTCACAAAATGTGCAGTAACGGCGCCCAGTTTTCGGGTCCCTGCCTGAGGCGCTGGCGCTCCATCGAAAAAGACCTCGACCTGTTTATGCTCCAATCTACAAAACTCCTGCAGGATGGCGATCAATTCCATTTCGTCGTCAACGGAGTCCAGGCGCAAACCTGCTTTTGGGACCAAGTTATGTCCATCTATCAGATACGGCATAACCAATTATATCCTTGCGATGGTTTTTTGCCTGGCAGAGTGAAAAGAAAGGTAGGGTAGGGTTTTCTGGTTTTGCCACTTATTAAGATATATTTCGTATATGACATAGCTATTAGAGCATCTGAAACAATTCCTGTGTGTTTTATAATGATGCAGGATTGGATTACTTAATATATGTTCATGAACTCGATAGGAGAGAAAATGACTGAGAGAAAAAACAGCAAGCTCGTGCCTGCGCAAGGAGGTCTAACCCGTGACTTTGTAAATCGCTTGAAACTAATCTTCAGGCTGATGGGTGACTCACGCGTGAGTCCACTGGTAAAATTGATTCCAGTGGGAGCACTTGCTTATCTTATTTCCCCGATTGATCTTATCATGGGAATCCCGGGTGTTGCCGCGTTGGATGATGCGGCCATTCTCTGGTTTGGCTCAAACCTGTTTGTCGAACTATGCCCTCCGGAGGTGGTACAGGAACATATGCAGGCACTCGGCAGCAACCTGGACAATACCACGGATGATATCGTGGATGTGGATGCAACGGATATAAACGATAACCGATAGATGAAACGCTTGATCGTTTTGCTGGTACTGGCTGTTGCAGCTTGCAACGGCGTAGATACCCCTACCTCGCCTCCTTCTTTGGCGACGCCGACAGTTGTCTCGATTACAGAAACCTCTCTTCCACCGACAGCACCGGACGCCACATCCACGTCTGAGCCAGTTCCTTCCACCGAAACACCTCCCAGCACAACCACATTCCCTGATCCCAACGCATATACATGGCAGCAGTTATCTGTTCCAGGGCTGCAGCGTCCCGTTGACCTGCAAGCCGACGGCTCAGGGCGATTGTTCGTGATCGAAAAAGCCGGGCGGATTCGGATCCTCGAAAATGATCAATTGGTGGAGACTCCCTTTCTTGATATTACTGAACGCGTGGGCAGCAATAGCAATGAACAGGGTTTGCTGGGTCTGGCCTTTCATCCGCAGTATACGCAGAACGGTCGATTCTTTGTCAACTACACTGATACCAGCGGAGACACGGTCATCGCACGCTTTCAGGTTTCGAGCGATCCCAATAGTGCAGACCCAGGCAGCGAGGTGCAGTTATTGGGCATAGACCAGCCCTTCCCCAATCACAATGGCGGCGTGCTGACATTTGGTCCGGATGGCTATCTTTACGCCGGCATGGGGGATGGCGGCGCAGCGGGTGATCCGTTTGGCAATGCACAAAACACCGGCGTGCTCCTTGGTAAAGTATTGCGTATTGACGTTGACTCTGCGGAGCCTTATGCGGTCCCATCCGATAACCCGTTTGGAAATGAGATCTGGGCGTACGGATTACGCAATCCGTGGCGCATGTCATTCGATAAATCAACTGGCGACTTGTACATTGGCGATGTGGGGCAGGGTGCATGGGAGGAGATCGATTTCCTCGCGGCGGGGTCTCCCGGTGGCGCAAACTTCGGCTGGGATCATCGTGAAGGTGCACATGATTACGAAGGCGGCGGACCTGAGGGAATGATCGACCCTGTTGCCGAGTATAGCCATCCTGAAGGTGGCTGCTCCGTCACAGGTGGATATGTGTACCGGGGCTCCATGCCTGAGTGGAATGGTATTTATCTTTACGGAGATTATTGCACGGGCATCATCTGGGGATTGATCCAAACGGAAAATGGCTGGCAGTCTCAATTGTTATTTGATGTGGATGTCACGATCACGTCCTTTGGTCAGGATGAAGCAGGGGAACTTTATCTTATCAGCGATAACGGCGGGATCTATCGCCTGGTTCGACAATAATTTCGAGAGGAAGGAACTCTTCCCTGCTCTCAGGATTTGAATCGGATAAGTCCTATCTCCAATAGGTAGATTGTCATCTCAAATCGGGACGCCTGTCACTGGCAGGCGTCCTTTGCTTGTCATACAATGACGACGTAATCTGGAGGTGCCGTATGACTCAAAAACAATGGTATGTAAGCAAGATCCGTTTTTGCGAACATGTAGGTCACGAGATCGCGCTGGAAACCCAGGTTGTACTTCCTTCTGAGCATCTGCCTGAGCAGCCACCCCGCATTATTGCCCATCGCTGCTCGAATGCACTTGAATGCAACGGCATCAACAAGCCGACATGCGCCTGGTGCGGCACAAATCCTGATTACCGTCCCATGTAAACGGAGTAGGCGTCATCGAACTGCCTCCTTTGTTAAAAACTCTCTCCTCCCTCTGAGTTGGTCTTGGCTGCCCCGCCCGCGATGGCGGGGTATGCCGTTCATGGTATAACGAGGGCATAATCTTATGCGCCTCGTTCAACTTCTGGTCTGCATGTCTGGCCTTCTTATTGCAGCCTGTGCCAACCCGGCAACCGCAACACAAATCCCATTACAGAACTCTCCATCACCGACCGATACAGTGCAACCTGTCATCATTCCGACGATTACGGAAAGCCCAATCCTTCCGCAGGCACTGTCTTGTGATGATTGGCAATCCTGGACCGTGGTTCCTGTTGTGAGTGAAAATGCGCGCGAGTTGTATCAACGAGGACAGCTGAATGGCAACAATCCACGCGCGTTCTCGAAGATAGGGGATGGGGAGATATCGACAGAATGGTTCTTCACAGCGTTTGACCTTGGGGAAAATTATTATGATCTGGGTCCGTTCCAGGACCTGGCTCCCGTGATCAAGTATTTCGATGGCTCGTTTGGGCGGATCGGGATGGCAGCCAGACGTGGCTTTAATACCGAGCGGATTTTGGATCCTTCGATAAGTGATTCGTCCCTCTGTGAATCCGGTGAATCCCCCTTGACCTGTGAGTTGCGTCTATACCGACCCGCATTTGCTCTCCTTTCACTGGGGACCAATCAGGTCTGGCAGCCCGAGGAATTCGAAAGTGGCATGACGCAAATTCTGGACATTCTTTTAACGCAAAACGTGGTGCCTATCCTATCGACCAAGGGCGATAATCTGGAAGGCGATCATCGCATCAATCGAACGATCGCTTGTCTGGCTCAGGAATATGACATCCCGCTATGGAATTTTTGGTCAGCCATCCAATCACTTCCCGCACACGGCCTTCAACCTGATCTGGAGCATCTTACTTATGGTATTACTGATTTCAATGATGCCCGTGCCATGCAATCCGCATGGACCAATCGGAACCTCACCGCGCTCCAGGTGCTTAATGCGGTCTGGAGAGGGGTGACGGCACAACAATAATCTGGACTTGACATACAAATCATTTGAGAGATAATTACATCAATCAAATAAAGGCTGTGACAGAGGAAAGTAGACTGGCAGAAGCCGCCAGAGAGGTGCAACCGCCATGCGTGCTGAAAGTTGCACTCGACCGAAATCAGTTGAAGTTCCCTCTCGAGCCGTGAAGGTGAAGGGCGTGTCAGGTGCCACGTTTTGTAGTCTGAACCGTGATCTCGACGTTATATGAGAGGCTGATGTTTGTCAGCACAAAGAGAGTCAATCCTGAGTGCATTTGAAGGATGACTAATTTGGGTGGTACCGCGGAATGCTTAAACGCCTTCCGTCCCATAGTGGACGGAAGGTTTTTGTTTGTCGAAAAACGATACTGGATATTCGAACGTCGGTGAATGAATATCCAATATCGAATTATGGAGGTCTGTATGTTGGATAAATTGAACGAGATCGAAAAGACTGCGCTGGAAAATTTGAACGCGATCAACGATCAAGCCGCGCTGGAAGCCTGGCGTGTCGCAAACGTTGGGCGCAGTTCGCCGCTAATGCAGGTCTTCGCCGAACTGGGGAAACTTTCCAGGGAGGAGCGACCCGCTGTCGGTGCGGCTGCGAACCGGGTGAAGGTGGCGTTGGAAGCCGCTTTAACGGAACGCGCCGAGGCGATCAAAGCTGCTGTGTTGGCGAAATCCCTCGAGGAAGAGCAGCTCGACGTGACCCTGCCCGGGCGCGGTGTCCACCTGGGGCGATTGCACCCATCGACGCAGCAACTGCGCCGCGTGCTGGATATTCTCGCGGATATGGGCTTTCAGGTGTACACGTCGCGCGAAGTGGAGACAGATGAGATCAATTTCCAATTGCTCAACTTCCCGCCGAATCACCCGGCGCGTGATATGCAGGACACATTTTTTGTTGAGGCTGCCGATCGCGGCGATAACCCGATTGTGCTGCGCACACATACATCGCCCGGGCAGATCCATGCCATGCGTGAATTTGCCGCGATGGACCCGGACAATCCGCCACCGATCCGCATCGCCCTGCCCGGTATGTGCTTCCGCTATGAACAGATCACGGCGCGCTCGGAGATCCAGTTCAACCAGGTGGAAGGACTGGTGGTTGGGGAGAACATTACTTTCGCCGATCTGAAAGGGACGCTGATCGACTTTGCACGCCGGATGTTCGGGCAAAATGTGCGGACGCGTTTTCGTGCTTCCTATTTCCCATTCACAGAGCCATCTGCTGAAATGGATGTGGAATGTTTTGTGTGCGGCGGTAAAGGCTGCGCGGTCTGCAAGAATTCGGGCTGGCTCGAGATCCTTGGGTGCGGGATGGTGCACCCGATAGTCCTGCAGAACGGCGGATACGATCCCACCCGCTATTCAGGCTTTGCCTGGGGCATGGGACCGGAACGCCAGTTGATGCTGCGCTATAAGATAGACGACATTCGATATTTCTGGGGCAACGACCTCAGATTCCTGGAGCAGCTCTAAACGAGAACTGATATTCGAGAGTAGATACTCGATATTCGTTATGGCAAAGGAAGTAATATGAGTATCAGCGGACTGGAAAAGCCTGATGTGTGGTGCAAGGCAAGAGACTTTGCTGTGCGCGTCAATAAAGAAATATTGCCGTTGTTTCCACCTGAAGAGAAATGGGCACTCAATCATCAGCTTTGGCGATCGTCGCAGAGCATTCCTGCAAATATCGCCGAAGGGCATGGACGCTATTACTTTCAAGACAATGTAAGGTTTTGCTATATTGCTCGAGGATCGCTCGAAGAAACGTTAAGTCATCTCGTTTATGCTCAAAAGGTTGGCTATGTTTCTGAAATGCTATATAAAAGCTTTGCGCTCGATGGTGAGAATTTGAACCGGTTGATAATTGGGTACATTGGATTTTTGAAGAAAAGCAAACAGGGAGCCAACGAACCCGGTGCAAATTATGCTGTTCGCGAAGTTTCACGCGATTACATAATCGAAGATGATTCTCGTCAACAGCATCGAATATCCAATAACGAATATCGCATTCCGAAGGAGTTACTATGAAGCTACCTGTTTCCTGGTTAAAAGACTATATTGACCTGGACGGTCTATCTGTGGAAGAAATTGCCCGCAAGATGACGCTTGCCGGACTCGAAGTGGAGGAGATTAAATACGCGGGTCTTGAAGTGCCATCCTATAAAGACGGTGAACGTCATGAGTTCAAGACCAGCGGCATTGGCTGGGACCGCGACAAGATCGTCGTGGCGGAAATCCGCGAAGTAAACCCACATCCCAACGCAGACCGGTTGACTCTGCTCGATCTTTACGATGGTCAAAAAGATCAGACCGTGTTAACCGGCGCGCCGAACATCTTCCATTTGAAGGGCATAGGCAAACTGCCCAAGCCGATCAAAGTGGCTTATGCAAAAGAAGGCTCGACGATTTATGATGGTCACGCAGATGGACTCGTGCTCACGACACTCAAACGCGCAAAGATCCGCGGCGTTGAGTCGTATTCGATGGTCGCCTCTGAGAAGGAGCTTGGCATCTCTGAGGAACATGAAGGCATTATTATCCTGGATGAGGACGCTCCGGTCGGCATGCCGCTTGCAGATTACATGGGCGACGCGGTTTTGGATATCAGCATCGTGCCTAACATGGCGCGCAATGCGAACGTCATTGGCGTGGCACGTGAACTCGCCGCGCTGACTGCACGCGAACTCAAAAAACCAGACATCCAGTATGAGACGGATGGTCAATCGGTGGAAG